>CALDCK010000065.1 GCA_937937315.1 uncultured bacterium | reverse complement strand
TCGAGCGCGCGCTCGGCCTGGACGAGCACCTGATCCGCGACGCCCGTCTGCAGCCCGTTCGCGACCAGCCCGCCCATCGCCCAGGCCATGGGCTCGAACTGCTCGCGCTCGCGGGTGACCTGGAGGCAGCGCTCGAGCAAGGGTACGGCCTGGGCGGGCCGGCCGCGCCAGGTTTCGATGAAGCCGAGGCGTCCCTGCGTCCAGGCGGTCAGAGAGAGATTGTAGCGCTCGACCCCGATCGAGTGATCGTCGCCGGCCAAGGCCACGAGCTCCTGCGTGTGCTCGACCGCCTGGTCGAGCTTCCCGCCGTGCCAGAGATGATCGATCACGATGTTGCGCGCTTCGCAGCGCGCCTCGAGCTCTCCGAGGGCGTCGCCCAGCTCGACGGCGCGGCGCCCGGGCTCGATCGCCGTGTGGAAGACGCCGCTGAGGAAGCGGATGGTGGCGAGGCCCATCTGGATGCCGAACAGCGCCCGTTGGTCTTCGAGCCGATTGGCGAGCTCCTCGCCCTCGCGGGCGAGACGCTCCCAGGACTCCTCGTCCAGCAATGAGACGCGCCAGGCGTTCGCGAGCAGCATCTCGCACGCCCGGACCACGAGCTCCATGGCCTCGCGCACCGCCGGCAGACCGCTCGCGATCTCGTACACCCGGACCCAGTGCGTGAGCGCCTGGCCGACGTCGCTGCGCAGCAGCCACTCCGCGGCGCGGCGATGCCAGCGCGCTGCCTCGAGCATCTCACCGGCCGACTCGTAGTGGTGCGCCAGCAGCGCGGCACGCTCGTCCAGCTTGTCGGGATGCGACTCCTGGATGGCGTGCGCCACCACGGCGTGCACGCGGCGACGGCGGTCCTGTAGCTGGGATCCGAGCGCCACCTCCTGCGTCAGCGGGTGCTTGAAGGCGTACTCGGAGACGGGATAGAGCGCCTGCTGGTAGATGAACTCGTTGTCCTTGAGGGCCTGGAGCAGTGCCGTGAGATCCGTGCCCGGAAGCTCGGCCACGGCCTCGAGGATCGGCTCGGGAAACTCCTTGCCGATCACGGAGGCGGTCTGGAGCAGCTGCTTCTCCCGCTCGGGTAGCCGGTCGATGCGCGCCGCGAGTACGGCGTGCACGGTGCTCGGCACCTCGAGGTGGTCGATTGGGGTGGTGAGCCGATAGGCGCCGCGCGTGCCCTCGAGGTTCCCCGCCTCGATCAGCGCCTGGATCACCTCTTCCGTGAAGAAGGGATTCCCGGCGGTGCGCTCGTGGATCGCTTCGGCGAGGCCGCCGAGGCTCGGGTCGCTGCCGAGAAGATCGGTGAGCAGGTCCCGGATCGCGTCGGGGCCCAGCGGCAACAGCGGGAGCTGCCGATAGTACGACTTCTGCATCCAGGACGCGCGGTACTCCGGCCGGAAGTTCACGATCAGCACCGTCTTCGCGCCGGCGGCGGCCTCCACCATGTTGGCGAGCCAGGCCTCGCTGGCGTCGTCGATCCAGTGGAGATCCTCGATGAGGGTAACGTTGGGCTCGTCGCGGGTTCCGGCCACCACACGGCGCTGCACCGCGAAGAGCTGACGCTGTCGCGCATCCGGATCCATGGGCGGTGCGGGATTCGCGGGGTCCGATACGCCCATCAGGTCGAAGACCAGCGGCAGGAACGCGCGGAAGGTGTCGTCGAGCAGCAGCAGCCGGCCGGCGATCTTCTCTCGCGCCGCGCGGTCGCCGTCGCTCTCATTGATCCCGAAGTAGGCGCGGAAGACCTGCATGATCGGGAGCAGCGGGATGTTCTTGCCGTGCGCGACCCCGGAACCCGTGTACACGTTGATCCCGCGGGCGCGGCATCGCTCGACGAACTCGAAGCACAGCCGGCTCTTGCCGGTGCCGGCTTCGGCCACGACGCCGACGACCTGGCCGTTGCCGGCGTTCGCCTGCTCGAGCACCGCCATGTCTTCGTCCCGCCCCACGAACTCGGTGAGCCCCCGGGAGCGCGAGACGTCGAAGCGCGTCTGCAGCTCGCCCATGCCCTCGAGCTCGTACACCTGCACGGGTGCGGACACGCCCTTCACCGGGGCGGTCCCGAGGTCGCGCAGCTTGACGTAGCCCTTGGCCAGCTTCGCGGTCGACTCACTCACACAGACCGCGCCGGCCGCTGCCAGCTGCTCCATGCGCTGGGCCAATCCGACGGTCAGCCCCTGGGCGGTGTAGTCCATGCGCAGGTCGTCGCCGATCCTGCCGACCACGACCTCGCCCGAGTTGATGCCGATGCGCGCCGAGAAGTCGAGGCCTCGGGCGAGGCGCAGCTCGTCTGCGTAGCCCTTCAGCGCATCCCGCAGGTGCAGCGCCGCGTAGCAGGCGCGCTGCGCGTGGTCCTCGTGGGCGATCGGGGCGCCGAAAAGTGCCATGATGCCGTCGCCCGTGTACTGATTGACGGTGCCCTCGAAGCGGTGGATGCCCTCCGAGAGGATCTCGAAGAAGCGTTCGAGAATGACGTGCCAGGCCTCGGCATCGACCTGCTCCGCCAGCTCCATCGATTGCTTGACGTCCGCGAACAGCACCGTGACCTGCTTGCGCTCGCCCTCCAGCGCGGATTTCAACTGCAGGATGCGGTCGGCCAGATGCTTGGGCGTGTAGTCGCGGGGGCTGCGCTCGGGCGGCGAAGCGCTCGCCGCCGGGGCCGGTGCCTCGGCTGGGTGAGCGCACCGCGGGCAGAAGCGCGCGCCCTCAGGCAGCTCGGCTCCGCAGCTCCCACAGGCAGCCGCGAGAGGCGCCGCGCAGTGCATGCAGAAGCGGGCGCCGTCGGGTGACTCGTGGTGACAGGCGGAGCACAGCATGGGCTCGGCGACCTCGGCTGGTGGTGAACGGTCGATTCTACCCGGACAGACCGCCACCGACGCCAACAGACTTCAGGAACGAGCAAGTCCTCTGGTTGTCAATCGAAACCGAACCTCCGCGAGCCCGGACGCACGCCAACGGACTGGAGATCCCGGCCGGTTGCCGGTTGGCGGCCGGCTGGCATCGCCCCCGGCCCGTTCGCCGCGCCGGCGAGGATCGCCCTCGCCCAGGAGCGATCCCGCTCGGCTTCGTCAACTCCTTCCCTTGCGAGGGCTGGGGGTTGCAGTGACTTCAGCGGGTCGGCCCGTGGCGCCGGGGGAGCAGCTCGCCCATCGCGCCTGTCGAGGCAGCGCTTGCGAGCCCTGCGGACTTCGAGGCCCGACGTCTTCTCACCCGGTGACGGTTTCAGCGGTGGCTTCCTCTGGCGGAAACCAGGCCCGAGTTCTCAAGCAGAACCGGACGAGAGCGAGCATGAGCGGCACTTCGATGAGAACGCCAACCACCGTTGCCAAGGCCGCCCCAGACGAAAGCCCGAAGAGCATCACGGAGGTCGCGATAGCCACTTCGAAATGGTTGCTTGCGCCGATCATCGCGGTGGGGGCGGCGTCCGCGTAACGGAGCCCGAACACCTTCGCGAGCCCATAGCCCAGGCCGAAGATGAGCAGCGTCTGGAGGGTAAGGGGGATGGCAATCCAGAGAATCGTGAGCGGGTTCTCGAGAATGACTTCGCCCTTGAAAGAGAAGAGCAGCACGAGGGTGAGGAGCAGGGCGCCAATCGTGATGGGTGTGAGGAGATGCAGAAACTTCTCCCTGAACCACTCCTCTCCCTTGGTCTGAATCATCCACCGACGCGAGAGGTAACCGGCGACGAGTGGAAGAGCGACGTAGACGCTGATGGACAGCAAGAGAGCCTGCCACGGCACCGGCAATCGGCCAACGCCCAACAGATAACCGCCCAGGACTCCGTAGAGAACGAGCATGCTGAGTGAATTGAGGGCCACCATCACGAGCGTATGGGCGTCGTTTCCCTTCGCGAGGTAACCCCACACGAGAACCATCGCGGTGCACGGCGCGACGCCGAGCAAGATGCAGCCTGCGAGATAGCTTCGCCAAAGCGGGACTTCGAGAAGCTTGACGCCGTCCTGAACGACGACGGTTCCGGCGCCGTACCGAGCACCCTCCGCAAGGTCCAGACCGAAGGGAAGCTTTACGAGGTCGGTGGCTTCGGGCCCGATGAAGCCCAGGAACAGGGTGCCGAGGAAGAAGCTCGCAATAGCGAGCATCGTGAAGGGCTTGATGCACCAGTTGACGAACAGGGTCAAAAGCACCGGGCGTGCGCTCTTTCCCGCCGCGACGACCTCCGCGAAATCGATCTTCACCATGATCGGGTACATCATGAAGAACAGACAGACGGCAATCGGAACGGAGACCACCGGAGCGCCATCGACGTCGAGCGTCATGCTGTCTAGAGAACGCGCAAAACCCGGCGCAATCCGCCCGAGTGCGATGCCCGCAACCATGCAGAGAAGGACCCACAGGGTTAGCAGTCGCTCGAAGCCTTGCAGTCGACGGTCTGTCGTCGATGCGTTTCCGGGCGTCGATCCCTGGGGCTGAGTTGCAGTCGTCATCCGGAGTCTTCTCCGACCGCGGCTTCGGTCTTTCCAATTTCGCCCAGCTTCGTTACGAGGCTCGGGCGGTCGAGTGAATCAAGCGGGAGACTGATGAACTGGCCAATCGGGCGCTCCGGGTGCCGCGAATTCGTCCCGACTCTCGGAGCGGGGTTTTGAGGCCTCGTGCTCGCGAAGCACAGCAACGGCGATGGGATGCACTTCACCCGTCGGGTAGCTACCCGCGCAGCGCAGGCTACGGGCTTCACTGTCGATGACATCAAACCTTTCTTCGTCCACCAGCTTGTGGTAACGGGGGGTGTTTGGCGAGAACCCGTCGTTCTGCTGAGCCTCGAAGGCGAGCTCGAGCTCGACCAGGTCCAATGGGTAGGCCGCTCGAGACGCGCGGGAATTCGAGCTCCGGAAGCCATCTCCGAGGCCCTCCATTTCTCGCTGACACCATGCCAGGGACCGAACGTAACCAACTGTAATGAAGGGTGTCATCGACGCCTGAACCGAGCTCGAGATCGCCGCGCAATGAGGGCCTCGAGCCGAAGGTCAGGGGCCGTGCGCGGTGCGGATCGCGCCGTGTTTCCCCCGCCCCATGGGCAGGGGGAGCTAACGCGGTGCCTCTTCAGGGGCGGTCGACGACCGGCGCCGCTGGTGGCGCCGCAGGCCCACGGCGAAGAGCCAGCGGACGGGCGGGACCATCGCAGGCCAGACCTTTCGGAAGAACCAGGGTGGGAGCACGCGGCCCCGCTCCTCGTGCATCACGCGTGCGCGGGGGTGGTTCATGAGAAGACGCGGGCCGGGGAATCGGTAGTTCCGCGCGTCGCGCCAGAACTCGACGGCGTTCAAGTGCCGGACGCTCTTGCAGCCGTAGTGAGCGGGCGCGACGAAGCGGATCGGGGCGCCGTGGTCGACGCCGAGGCGTTTCCCGTAGAGGTGATCCGCCAGCAGCACGTCGGGGGCCAGCGCGTCCTCCAAGGGGAGGCTCTGCGCCAGGCCGTCCTGCGAGCGCAGGACGACGAGGTCCGCGCTCGCCTCCGGACCCACCCGCGGCACGACGAGCTGCTCGTAGAAGTCACGAAACCGCCATCCGCCCCAGCGGAGACCTCGCCGCGTCCAGGTCGTCACGCAGTGGAGGTCCGAGACCTGCTCCACGCGCTCGAGGGATTCGAGCTCCGCCGCGAACCGGGTAGGACGTTCTACGTCGCCTTCGACGGCGATCTCGATGCGTTCGGTCTCCGTCGGGAAGCGGAAGGCGAAGTTCGCGAGTCCGAAGCGCGGGAAATCATCGATCTCGACCTGGCCGGGAGGAAGAGGAGAGGGCTCTTGCATACGGCAGGGCTCTCCGGGCGCGATTCAAGTAAGCATCAGCTCTCTGACTCTATCCGCGACCCGCTCGGGGTGCGAGCGGGGCCTGGGCCAGGAGCAGCTTTCGGATCGACTCACGTTGGGCCTCGAGCCCGGGCCGGCGGCCGCGTCGGCTCAGGCCGGCCGTCAGGCCTTCGACGCCGCGCGGGACGATCTCGAATGCGGTGCGGTCCGTCAGTGCCAGCAGGCCCCCGGCACGGACCGCGCTCTCGGAGCGCTGGAAGATCGTGTCGAGCCCCCCCTCGAGAAGCCCGGCCGGCGTTCGCCGTCAGGGCTCGTCGCCTTCGTCCAGGCGCCCGCTCTTGCTACGATCCGGCACCAGGCCGAGCCCGCAAGCCCGCGGGACGGAATCTCGGAACCACATCTAAGAATGGAGATCCCCATGGAAGAATGGCAGGAGACCCTGCAGAACGCGCTCGCGACCTACGGACCGAGCGTCCTCGGCGCCCTCGCCGTACTCGTCATCGGGTGGTGGGTCTCGAAGGTCATCACTTCCTTCATCCGGAAGGGCATGGCGCGCGCCGAAGTGGATGCCACGCTCGTCGGCTTCGTCTGCAACCTGACGTACATGGGCCTGATGGTGATGGTCGTCATCTCGGCCCTGGGTCAGCTCGGCGTGAACACGACGTCCTTCGCCGCCGTGATCGCCGCCGCCGGTCTCGCCATCGGCTTCGCCCTTCAGGGCTCGCTCGGCAACTTCGCCGCCGGCGTCATGCTGATCATCTTCCGCCCGTTCAAGGCCGGTGACTTCGTCGAAGCGGGTGGCGTCGCCGGCGTCGTGGAGGACATCCAGGTGTTCGCGACGAAGATCCGAACGGGCGACAACAAGGAGATCACGGTGCCGAATGGCGCGATCACCGGTGGCAGCATCGTGAACTACTCGGCGAAGGACACGCGCCGCGTCGACATGGTCTTCGGTATCGGGTACGACGACGACATCCTACAGGCTAAGAGGATCCTCAACGAGATCCTGGTGGCGGACGACCGGATTCTGAAGGATCCGGAGCCCATGATCGCGGTCTCGGAGCTCGCCGACAGCAGCGTGAACTTCGTGGTTCGCCCGTGGGTGAGCTCCGGCGACTACTGGCCGGTCTTGTTCGACACCACCGAGAAGGTCAAGCTCGAGTTCGACAAGCAGGGTGTCTCGATTCCGTTCCCGCAGACCGATGTGCACCTGCACAAGGTCGACGCCGCCTAGCGCCGCCGACCGAAGCACACGGCGCCCGGCCCAGCTCGCCGCGCCGATCACTCCCCGGACGGCGATCAGCGATCGGACGGGGCCGGTCTCCACATGGGCTGAAGGACGGGACCGACGCCCGGCAGGACGATCACCTCTCCGTAGTTCTCGAAGTCGTAACGTCGGTAGAAGCTGAGGTTTCGGGGGTTGGAAGACTCGAGGTAGATCACGACGCCCTCGCGGTCGGCCCGCGCAAGGAACGGCTCGAGCAGGCGCGCTCCGATGCCACGGGATCGCGCCCCGCGTCGCGCGGCGATCACGTTGAGATACCAATGGCGTTCCAGGGGCGGCTTGACCCCCCCGAGTGTGGAGAGGACGAGGTTCGTGCGCTCGCCGTTGAACTCTCGGAGCAGCTCGACCAGCGCCACCGCGTGCTCTCCCTCGAGCTGGGGTGTTCCCGGCTCGGCCCATAGGGCCGCGCCCTCCCCCCCTTCGTCGATGTCGAGCACGCCCCGCTCGCCGTAGGCGGTCAGGAAGACCTCGACGTAGCCGCGGATCCCGTCGGCCCGCGTGGCCTCGTCCTCGAAGACCCAGCCGAGCACCGGGTTGTCGATGAAGCCGTCGACGATTATGTCGATGGCGCGTTCGGTGCGTTCGTTCGCCATGCACGCATTGTCGTTCGTCCTGAGCGCTGCGACCAGGGCGGATCCAGAGCGCCCAGCAGGGCAGTGGCCGAGGGGAGGAGTACAGACGGTACTCGGGATCCAATCGTCGAGGCCGGCGCGGCTGGCCCCAGAAGTTCCCGCGTGTGGGCCTCGAGTCGTCGGCCAGGCACCAACACACGGGATCGAAGGGGCCGGTCCCTTCCGGCGCGCCAGAATCCTCCCCTCGCATCCGGTCAGCTCGTGACCTGGGCGAAGAACCGTGGGGCGCCAGAGGCCGGGGCCTTCGCCTCGAGTGCGCGAGCCTTCTCCGCTCCTTCAGCCGAGGAGGAGGTCCAGCAATCGCTCGACGGCGGCGCCGCCCAGCCATGAGCCCACGCCGATCGCGGCGTAGAGGAGGAAGCGCCCCAGCGTGCCGAGATCGAACGGCCACTCGCGCGTGGCCTCGACGTGCTGCTTCAGCGCCAGGACCGTCGCGAGGCGCGACTCGGTCTCCTGCGATCCAGGTCCGTCTGTCGCTGCCCGTGCTGCACGCACAGCCCGGATCTCCGCCGAGAGGCGCGCCAGCTCTTCGCGCTTGGTGGCACGGACGCGACGGCGGATCCCGAAGCTGGGGAGGACCAGGGCGAAGCCGGCGAGCAGCACCGTGGCCGTCTGGGTCACGGGCAGTATCGGGGAGATGTCGTCCCCGGCGCCGAGCATCAGCGAGGTGAGCGAAATCCCGAGAACGATGAGGAGCGCACTCTGGAGACCGCGTCCCGCGAGGGGCGTCAGAGGTGTCAGGTCAAAGAGCTCGAGCTCGGCATGCCGCTCCGCCACCCGCGAGAAGACGCGGGAGACGTGCAGGTCATGCGCGATGGTCCGGACGAGCAGCCAGGAGGCGAGCGCGTTCTGCCAGAGGACCCAGAGCAGGGCCGGGTGGCCCAGGCGTTGTGCCACGTTGGTGGTGAAGAAGGTGATGCCGATCGCGCCGATCGCGGCGATCAGCCCGGTCCGGCGGAGCGCAGTCGTTCGGAAGTGCAGCACCGCCTGCCGCAGCTCCGAGCGCTCCGCGGGATTGCAGTCCAGCGCCGGTAGGAGATCGCGAAGAGTCGCTTCGTGGCCACGGCGCGCGTACGCCAGGCCGGCGACCGCGTATCCAATGATGAGGGCGAACACGCAGGTGCTGAGCAGGCCTCCCTGGTCCTGGTAGACGGCCCACGTCTCGCTGATTCGCGGCGCGACGAAGACGGCGAAGTAGAGTGCTCCCAGCAGCACGTGGCCCGCCGCGAAGGCGCAGCCGGCCCAGGCGGGCGCGAGCGGCTGCGCGTCGATCCATGTCTGTGTCCACGGTCGCAGCGCCTGCTCGGGCGCCGGGGCAACTGCGGCGGTCGAGCCCTCGGCCATGGATCTAGAGTATCAGCCAACGGCCGGCCCGGAGGGTACCGCGATTCGACATCTGGATGGACGTGGAGTCGCTCTCTCGACTAGGCGAGCTGCTCGAGAAGTTTCCGCGCGTCACGCAGTCGCTTCGTCTCGAACCCTTCGGTGAACCGCGCATACAAAGCCTCCAGACGTTCCCGAGCCTCGGCCTTGCGCCCCGTTCGCAGCTGGAGCCGCGACAGCGACAACACCGACCGGAGCTCCATCCACGGCGAACGGAAGACATGCCAGAGCTCGATCGAGCGGAGCAGCAGCGCCTCGATCTCTGCGTCCGTGCCCTGCCCGGAGGCGATCAGGATCTCCGCACGGAACATCGGCACCTCGGGCTCGAAGGCGTGCCGCTCCTGGGTTCGTTCGATGGTGGCGGCGGCACGGTCGACGAGCTCGCTCGCGCGCTCGAAGCGGCGCACCTGGATCATCGCATCCGCTGCGGTCACGTAGAGCTGCACGAGGCCGCCCATGGCACCCGAGGCTTCCGTGCGAATGAGGCCGTCCTCGACTTCCTCGGCGCCGCTGGCATCGCCCCCCACGACGCGGGCCCAGCCTCGGAAGACCCGCGATGAAGCCTCGATGGTGTGGAAGTCCAGGCCTTCCACCGTTTCGAGGCAGGTGTCCGTCCATTGGATGACGCTGGCGGGGTCGTCCAGGAAATAGCTGCCGACCGCGCGGTTGAACTGCGTGGAGGCGGTGCTGTTCACGTGGTCGAACGTCGCGATGCGTTCGATCGCACTGTCGAAGGCCGCGAGCGCCTGGTCCAGTCGTCCGGCGAGAACCAGAGCGATTCCCTGGGTTGCGAGGGCGATACTGGGGATGTCGATGTCGAATACCGCAGTGGGCGGGGGCAGCTCCACGGTGCTGGCGATCTCCACGACTTTGGCGAAGTGATCGCACGCCGCGTCGATGGGAGCCGCGGTGATCGCCGCTCCGCCGAGCATCATGTGGGCCGCGATGCGCAGCGGCCCGATCCCGAGGGGCTCGGCGATGGCGAGGAGCTGCTCGGCCAGGCGGCTGGCGTTCGGGAAGTCACCCCTCAGCATGTGGTAGACCCCCAGCCCGGTAAGCCCGGCGAGCTGCTGGGGCCCGGCCCCGATCGCCTCGATCAGGTGCGCGATGCGCTCGGTGCAGGCGACGACGTCCCGATCCTCATAGCCCCGCATCGCCTTCAGTGGGTTCAGCAGGGCCAACTGCAGAACGATCTCCTGCTGATGCCGCGCATCGTTCTCCGGCAGCGTGGCGAGGGCGTCGAGTGCGCGAACGAAGTACTCCGTGCCCTCCGCATTCGCGAGGCGCGCCAGCGCCTGCTCGCCCGCCCGTTGGTAGTGGACGATCGCCTCCTCCACGAGCCCGCCGTCCGCGCAGTGGCGTGCGATCCGCTCGGGCTCCGCGGCCACACGCTGGGGGAAGCGTTCTTCGAGGATGCCAGCGATGCGTGCGTGTAGCTCTCTGCGACGGCTCTTCAGCTGCGACTCGTAGGCGGTGTCCTGGAGCAGGGCGTGCTTGAAGGTGTAGCTCGACTCCGGCGGCGCTCCGCGCTGATAGAGGATCTCGGCAGAGACGAGCTGGCTCAGTCCGCTGCGCAGAGTCGGAACGTCGAGGTCCGATACGGCCTCGATCAGCTCGTAGGGAAACTCGCGGCCCAGCGTCGATGCCAGCTGCGCGACCTGCTTCGCCGCGCTCAGCCGGTCGAGACGTGCCATCAGGGAGCCCTGCAGCGTCCTGGGAATGGTCACGTCCGAGACGCGTCCTCGGAACTCGTAGCGGCCGGCGCTCTCGACCAGCATGCCGGAGTCGGCCACCGAACGCGCGAGCTCCTCCGCGAAGAGCGGCACGCCGTCCGCTCGCGCGACGATCTCATCGAGCACGTGATCGGGCAGGTGGCCGCCACCACTCGCTGCTGAGACCATCTCGCGGGTGTGGCGACGCGTCAGCCGCGAGAGCGCGAACGGCGTGATGTAGGAGCGCGTCAGTGGCCAGGGGGGCTCGAAGCTCGGCCGGTAGGTCAGCACCAGGAGCACACGCAGCGTCGGGATCTGGTCGATCAGGTGGCCGAGCAGATCGAGGGTCGACGGATCCGCCCAGTGAAGGTCCTCACAAGCGAGCACCACGGGCTGGGCGGATTCGATGGCGAGAAACGGTGCGAGCATCGCCTGAAGGGTCCGCTCGCGCTGGAGCTCCGGGCTCATCTGCTTCAGCGGAAAGCGTTCGGAGGGTGGCAGCGCCAGCAGCGCGGCCAGGTACGGGACGACCTCGCCGGGTTCGACGCCGGGCACCTGCGCCATGCCGGTTTCGAGCTTCGCGAGCCGGTCTTCGGGTGTGTCGTTCTCGTCGAAGCGCAATCCCCGCTCGTAGAGCTCGATGAGGGGTTGGAAGGCGCTGCCCGAGGCGTACGGCGAACACTGAAGCTCGAGCCAGGTGTGGGACGAGTTCGCAAGGCGCTCGCGCAGGGCGATCACCAGGCGGGATTTCCCGATGCCCGCTTCACCAGACACGGCGATGACCTGGCCGCTGCCCTCCTGCACCTGCTCCCAGCGGTCCTGGAGCTGACCCACCTCGAGGTCGCGGCCAGTGAGTGGCGTCACGTGGGTCGCCTTCATTCGGCCGCCCACTCCGGTGATCCTCTCCACCGCATGGACCGCGATGTTCTGCCCGACGCCCTTCAGCTCCGGCGTTCCGAGCGCGCGGGTGACGAAGAGCCCGGTCACGAGCCCGAGGGTCGTCTCGCTGATCACGATGCCGCCGCCCTGGGCCAGGCTCTCGAGGCGCGACGCGACGTTGACGGTAACCCCGAGCGCGAGGGGTTGGTGCGCATCGTCGCCGCTCGCTCCCACCACCACGGGCCCGGTGTGGATGCCGATGCGTGCCGAGATCCCGGCGAGCTCCGCAGCTCCCGCGACGCCTCGCTCTTCGTTCAGTCGCGCGAGTGCCGATTGGATCTCGAGCGCGGCGCGCACCGCTCTTTCTGCGTCGTCCTCGTGTGCCAGGGGGAAGCCGAAGTAGACGAGCACTCCGTCGCCAAGGAACTGAGCCACGTGCCCCTCGAAGCGCTTCACCACCTTGGAGCAGACATCCTGGAACGCGGCCAGGACCTCCCGCAGGTCTTCGGGGTCGAGCCGCTGCGCCAGCTCGGTGGATCCGACGAGATCGCAGAACATCACGGTGAGCTGGCGACGCTCACCGGCCGATTCCGGCGAGGCTTCTGTGTCGCTGCCGGTGGCGATCTCAGCGGGTTGCCCGCATTGGGAGCAGAAACGAGCGCCCTCGGCGAGCGCAGCGCCGCAGCCGCTGCAGCCCCGTTCGAGGCGAGTGCCGCAGGCCGAGCAGAACCGCGCGTTGGCTTCGTTGTCGTGTTGGCAGCTCGTACAGTTCAACGGCTTGATCGAGCCTCCTGCCCCGACGCATCATAACCGCTTTCGGCGTCCCTAGACTCGTAATGCGTTGCGCGGAGCCGGTGCGGAAGGAGCGCAGCCGGACCGGAGAGCTTTGGAAGAGGGGTGGATCGCACTCCGCCGAGCCTCCTGGCACTCGGTCACAGCCGAGTGAGGCGGAGGCTTCCCAGAGTGTGGGCGAGGCGCCCTGCTTCAGCTCGGGACGCCAGTGCCGAACACGTTGATCGCACGGTTGAAGGGTGCCCGACGCTCCGGGTCGTAGTCCGACTGGGCGATCGGTTCCGGCTCCCAGAGTACCGCTGCGTCGGGTTCGGACAGGTGGACACGAACCGTCGCCTGGGCGGATTCATCGAGCTCGCGCCAGTGCCTCCGAAGCTCTTCCAGGCACCAGACCCGGTAGCGCGAGACCGGCAGCCCCTGGTAGCGACAGCCCTCGACCTCCTGTGCGAAGTGCCTCTGTCCCTGATCGTGGGCCAGGGCGTTCTCGCGCAGCTGCACGAGGTGGGTCTTGCACGTCTCGTGGAGCAGGGCAGACAGCGGCGGATCGATCGCGGATACGAGTTCGCCGGCATCGTTCCCGGAGGCCGCCTCCCACATGCGGGCCACCCAGGTGTAGACCCGAGGCGCACGCTGACGCATGAGCTCGGCGGGCGTCGGGTCCTGGCCGAAGTGTCGGAGCATCGGACCCACGAATCCAAAGTCCGCGATCGTCGGCCGATCGCCGAGAAGGAACGGGCGCTCTACGAGGATTGCTTCGAGTCTGTCGAAGGCAGTCATCGCCGTGCGCTCGACGTGGTCGTGCGTGGCCGCGGTGACGCCATCTCTGCGAACGAAGCCGTTGAACTGTCTTCGTGTGACTCCCCAGCGCTTCAAGAAGCGCGGCTGCCTTACGCCGCTTAGCAGCTCGTCGGCCAGCACGCCGCTTGCGTGCTGCCTGTCCTGGAGAAAGCTCCAGCGGTAGTGCATCGCGGGGCGCCAAAGCCATTCGTCGGCATGGTCTTCGAGCAGGAGCGCAACGAACCGCATCGCCGGGTCGGCTGGGTAGATCGAGGGGCGGTCGCGCTGCGCTTCGAACCACGCGAGGATCGGCGTCGAGTCCGACATCCACCGCCCGTCTTCGAGCCGAAGGACGGGGCTCTGTACGGCGCCAGCCCCCGCCACGATCTCGTGGGCGTGGTCGATCATCGACAGGAGCTCGTAGTCGATGCCCCGATAGCGCAGATAGGTCTCCACCTTGCCGGCGTAGTAGGAGATGCGCGAGCCGTACATGCGGATCATGGTCGAGTTCCTTGCCTGGTTGGATGGTCGATTGCGATGCGTGCCTCGACCGTCGGAACGCCGTCGGGATCCAGCTCCGGCGCCGACTCCACCTCTTGCGGCCGCGATCGGATGCCGACGCCCTGGAGCTCCTTCATCCTCCGGAAGGGGCGTTCAGCGGGCTGCCGACCGCGAAGACCGTGGCTACCACGACGAACAAGAGCAGCCCCAGGTATGCGACCGGGAAGATCCATCGACACCTTCGATCGATCTGGTCTCCGGCTGCGGTCTGCCCGTGCCGATCGAGCCAACCTACCCACAGGCTGATGACGACGCTCGCGCATACGACGAAGAAGCTCGTGTTCAGGAAGCCGTTCATCAGGGTCAGGTAGGAAATGCGCGGCAGGATCTCGCTCAAGACGATCTGGTACGCGACGACGGTCAGGATGCCGATGAACGACACACTGATGCGGTCACCGAGCGACGACTGGTCCATCCAGAAGACGCACCAGGAGAGGGCGACGATCAAGACGAGCGGGAGGACGACCAGGCGGATCATGAAGAGAGACTTCCGTTCCATGTCCATTCTCACGACGAAGGTCGAAGCCACACCGAGCTTGCCGGCGTGGGGCGCGGGATGACTCCGGATCGAGCGCTCGACCCCGCCGAGGCCCCACTGCGGCAGCCTTACGGCAGGGCCTCTGATCTGAGCGGACGTGCCCGCCGCCACCGCTGGCTCCAGGACGACCTCGCTCTCGTCGAATCCCAGTACCTCGAAAACGGCCTCGAGCGTCTGGCTGTCGAACGGGAAGGCCCTGAGGTCGAGCTCCGTCTTCGCCGCTGCGTTCAACGTTTCGACGAGCCTGAGCGAGCCGTCAGGCCGGACCCGGAGCAGGACGCCGTGCTTCTCATAGAGACCCGACTCGTTCACGAGGACCACCTGGGGGAACCAGCCCGTGAACAACTCGTTGAACTGATAATCCCCCTGATAGAGCTTCTCGTTCACCCCCTCCTTCGTCGGGTCGAACGCCTGTCGCTCATCGCGCCACTCGAGCGTCAGGACCCCCTCGAACTCGAAGGTCTCTGCCTCATCGTCGATCTCGTTGATGTCCCGCACGTCGAAACCGGCCCGCACGACAACGGGCCCGCCATCCCGGGAAGGCGTCGGAAGGTTCAGAAGCGCCGGCTCGGCCGCGGTGGGGCCTGCGATCCCTCCCCAGCAGACCGCGGCGAGGACCGCAGAAAAAGCCACCCTTGCGAGGCTCCGCACCTTCGCAAGCGTGCCGGCGCCCTTCAATGCGCGCCCTCGGCGCCGGCGAGGTCCTCCGCGCCTGCGATGTGCACCATGAGCCCTCTTCTCCGCGTTGCCAAACGGTCGCCCGCGCATGCAAGTCCTGGTGGATCCAGCCCGGGTCGCAAGCGCAGTGAGATTGTAGCCGCGCTATGGCGCGGTGAGATCCGTCAGGGCGACAAGCGCGATCCACATCGCTCGGAGGAAGCGCAACATCGTGGGACTGCGCTGCGGGGCGCGTGCGGCAGGGACGCGGTAGGTTCTCCGTCGCGCGCCGCGAGGGAGACCGGCATGGCGACCGCAGCGAGTCCGAACGCTCGAGGCACGAAGCTCACGTCCCTGCCGCTCGCACCGGGCCCGCGCTACGCGACACCCTTCGGATTCTTGCGCGAGCTCCGCGCGGATTCGCTGGGCTACCTCGGCTGGCTGCAGCGAGAATACGGCGACGTGGTCTGCATGCGCATGGGGCACATGCGCTCGTACTTCGTGGCGCGCCCCGAATGCGTTCGCCACGTCCTGGTGGGGAACCATCGCAACTACGAGAAGGGGAACCTCTTCGCGAAGATGAAGGCCGTCGCCGGCGACGGCCTGCTCTTCAGCGAGGGAGAGGCCTGGCGCCAGCAACGCCGCTGGGTGGCTCCTGCCTTCCAACGCTCGCAGGTCCAGGGCGTCGTGCCGGTGATGGGTTGCGTGATGGGGGAGTGCCTCGGGCGCTGGGAGCGCGAGTACGCCGGCGGTGAGTCCTTCGACCTGGTGCCCGAGATGTCGCGACTCGCCCTCGACATGGTGTGCCGCGCGATGTTCGGTGCCGAGACACCCGGCGCGTCCTTCCATCGGCTGGTAGACGAGGGAATCGCGTTCTCGAACTACCTGGTCAACAATTTCGCAACCCCACCGCTCTGGGTACCGACGCGCCGCAACCGCGCCGCCAGAAGGGCGTTGGCCGGCATCCACGGCACTATTCGCGACATGGTCGAGTCCGCTCGGGCTCGCCGCGGGGATGGCGCGGATCTGCTGCGCCTGCTCATGGAGGCGCGCGACGAAGACACCGGAGCACGCATGAGTGAGACCCAGCTGCTCGACCAGATGATCACCCTGCTGGTGGCCGGCCACGAAACGACGGCCATGAACCTCTCCTGGGCTCTCTACCTGCTGGGTCAGGATCCCGAGTCGACCGCGAGGCTTCGCAGCGAGGTGGACACCGTTCTCGGCGACGGCGATCCGAGCGCCGCGGAGCTCGGTCGGCTCGAGTTCACGCTGCATGTGGTGAAGGAGTCGCTGCGTCTGTATCCGCCGGTCTGGGCTCTGCCGCGCCAGTCGATCGAGGCGGACGAGCTCGGCGGCTTTCGGATTCCGCGCCGCACCATGGTCACGATGAGCCCGTGGATCGTCCACCGGCACCCCGAGTTCTGGGAGGAGCCCGAGCGCTTCGACCCCGACCGCTTCCGGCCGGAGCGATCGCAGGATCGGCCGCGTCACGCCTACTTTCCCTTCGGCGCCGGCGGCCGCAGCTGCGTCGGCGAGGACTTCGCGCTGCTCGAGGCGACCCTGGTGCTGGCGATGACGCTGCGCCGTTTCGACGTCGAGGTCGTGGCGGAGCACCTCGTCGAGCCCGACCCCATCTTGACGTTGCGACCCCGCAACGGCATCCGCGTGCGCCTGGCCGCGCGGGACTCGGGCCGCCTGGCGATGCGTCGCGGCTAGAGAACGAATCCGACTTCGGTGGCGCCGCCAACGGGACACCCCGGGTCGGCGTGCTTGTGGGAGCTCTGCGCCTGCTTCAGAATGGCGCGCGGAGGTGCCATGTCCGAAGGCCAGGCCCTGCCCGAAGGAACGGTGACGGTCCTGTTCACCGATCTCGTGGGCTCGACGCAGCTCAACCAGACCCTCGGCGACGAGGTCGCCGGGGCCGTGGAGCGCGAGATCGAGGCGATGGCGCTCGAGCGCGTGGAGAAGCAGCGGGGCGTCGTGGTCAAGGACACGGGCGACGGGCTGATGGTCGCGTTCCAGTCGGCTCGTCGCGCCGTTGCCTGCGCGCAGGAGATCCAGCGGGCGGTGGCGCGGCGAAATCGGGAGGCTCGCGATCAGCCGGTGCGCATGCGCATCGGTCTGCACACGGGCGAGGTCGTGGACGATCACGGCGGCATGAGCGGCGAGACGGTGATCGTTGCCAAGCGCATCGAGGGCCTGGCGCCGCCCGGGGGCATCTTCGCCTCGGACACGACGCACGGCGTGCTCGGGACGGCGCGCAGCGAGCTCCAGGATCGCGGGGAGTTCGAGCTGAAGGGCATCGAGACGCCGTGGCGTCTGTACGAAGTGCCGTGGGCGGATGAGGCCTCGACCGGCGTGCTCCCCAGCAGTGAACGCACGCCCTATGTCGGGCGCAGTGCCGACCGCGAGCGGCTCGCGCGGCAGCTCGTGTACGCCAAGGACGGGAAGGGCTCGGTCGTGCTGATCGCGGGCGAGTCGGGCGTCGGCAAGACGCGGCTGGCCGAGGAGATCGCCGAGCGCGCGGTCGGTGCAGGGTTCCTGCCGCTCTGGGGGCGTTGTCGGGACATGGAGGGGGCCGAGCCCTATCTGCCTCTGATCCAGCAGATCGAGCAGGCTGCGCGCAGCGTGACGCCCGAGACGCTGCGCGAGCTCCTCGGCGAGAACGCGCCCGAGATCGCGAAGCTCATGCCGGAGCTGCGCCAGCGCTACGACGATATTCCCGAGCCCGTTGAGCTGCCGCCGGAGCAGGAGCGGCGCTACCTGCTGCACGGGCTGTCTGCATTCGTCGAGCGCACCACGCGCGCCCAGCCGCAGGTGCTCGTCTTCGAAGACCTGCACCTGGCCGACGACTCCACGCTGCTGCTGCTGCGCTACCTGGCTCAGCGCGTCGCCGAGATGCCGATCCTGGTGCTCGGCACCTATCGCCACACCGAGCTCGAGTCGGGGCGCTCGCTCGGCGCCGCGCTTCCCGACCTGCTGCGCGAGCGCAGCGTCGAGGAGATGGTGCTCGGCCGGCTCGACGAGGCGGGCGTGGCCGCGCTGATCGAGGCCCGGGCCGGCAAGCGGCCGCCGCCGGAGCTGGTCGCGTTGGTCTACTCCGAGACCGAGGGCAATCCGTACTTCATCGAGGAAGTGTTCCGACACCTGCACGAGGCCGAGAAGCTCTTCGACGATGCCGGAGAGTTCCGCTCTGGTATCGAGATCGCCGACACCGAGGTCCCGCGCAGCGTCGGGCTGGTCCTCGGCCACCGCCTGGACCGCGTGGGCGAGACCTGCCGCGCCGCGCTGACCGCCGCGGCGACCCTCGGGCGCACCTTCCGCTTCGACCTCGTGACCCTGCTGCGCAGCGACGACGAAGACGCGCTGCTCGACGCGATGGAGGAAGCGGAGAAGGCCACCCTGATCGAGGACGCATCCGAGGGGCGCGAGGCGCGTTACCGCTTCGTGCACGAGCAGATCCGCCAGACCCTGCTCAGCCGACTCTCGACCCCACGCCGACAGCGGCTCCATCTACGAGCGGCCGACGGCCTCGAGAAGCTCTACGGGTCGCGTCGCGAGGAGCGCGCGGCGGAGATCGCCCACCACCTGAGCATGGCCGGCGCCGCCGCCGAGCCGGAGCGCACCGCCCACTACCTGGAGCTGGCGGGCCGCCGCACCATGGCCGCCCTGGCCTTCGAGGACGCCCTGCGTCACTTCGATGAGGCGCGAAACGTGCTGCCCGAGGAGGATCGCGACGGTCGGGGACGTCTGCTCGGGCTCCGTGCACTGGCTCTGCGTGGCGCCGCGCGCATCGAGGATTCGCTCGAGGCCTTCGCCGGCGCGCTCGAGCTGTTGCCTGACGGCGCCGAGCGCGCGGGCGTGCTGTACGAACGCTCGCGGCTGTTGCTCGACCTCTACCGCGGAGGCGAGGCCTTCGAAAGCCTCGAAGCCCTGTTGGCGCACGCACTCGCCGCCGGAGACGAGCCCCGCGAGCTGCAGGCCCTGCTCGGCCTCGGGCGAGCGAACTACTCGCTCTCGCTCGACGACCCGGGCGAGTACGCGCAGCGGGCGCGAGATGCCTACGAGAAGGCCTACGCGCGGGCCAAGGAGCTCGGCGACAAGCGCTCGATGGTGCACGCGCTTCTCCCGACCACCTGGTTCATGGACTACTGGTTCGACTACCGCGACACTGCGATCGCGAATCTGCGCGAGGCCTTTGCGCTCGCCCAGGAGGTCGGCGACGAAGACCTGATGGTGGAGGCGCGCGCGGGTCTGTTACGCACGTTGACGCCGGCGAAGCAGGCAGCCGAAGGCGAAGCGCTGCGCGAGGTGCTCGAGGCGCGGCGCGACCCGCTGCGACTGAAGGAGCACTACTTCTGGCTGATGTGGCAGCGCTGGATCGGCACCGATCTCGAGGGTTGCGTCGAGATCTGCGACGCGGGCATCGGACTCGCGGATCAGCTTGGCACGGCGCCCGTCCAGTACCCGACGATCAAGGCGATGGCCCTGCTCGATCTCGGTCGCTTCGGCGCGGCCTGGGAGTCCCTGCAGCAAGAGGTCTCGGACGAGGAGCACCGCTTCGGCACGGCGGTCAAGAGTCTCGGCACGGCGGTGTACCTCGAGCAGGTGGGAGCCCTCGACGAGGCCATAGACGTCGCCAAGTGGACGCTCGCAGAGGCCGAGGCGCTGAAGCGCACCTGGATGCAGCGCTGGATGGGCGATCTGCTGGGGACCCTGGCACTGCGCACGGGTAGCGGCGAGTCCTATCCCGAGGTGGGCGAGTACGCACCGGGCTTCAGCGGATCTCCGGTATTGGCGGTGGAGCAGAAGCTGGCCGCGGGCGAGTCCGAGGGGGCCCTGCGAGCGGCGCGCGAGCTCTCCGCGAAGATGCTCGAGATGGGCGTGCGCCGGACGGCCCTGGTGGCGGACGAGGTGGCTGCCCGCGCGCTGGAAGCTCTCGATCGATCGGCGGAGGCCGCGGCGCTGGCCGAGAAGACGCTAGCCGCAGCGGATGCCTGCGGCTTCCGCATGCTGGCCTGGCGGCTGCGGGCGCTGCTTGCACGCACCGTCGAGGACCCGGTGAACGCGAAGCGCGAGCGGGCGGCTGCGATTGCTATCTTGCGCGAGATCGCCGAGCAGATACCTGATGCCGCCCATCGCGCCAGCTTCGAAGCGGCGCCGATCGCGGCCGAGATCCTGGAGGGGCAATAGAGCATGGAGCTGCGAGCTGGGAGCCCGAGCGAAGTCGGGATGCTCCCGGAGCGGATCGAGCGGGTTCGGGAACTGTGCGCAGGCTGGGTCGAGAGTGGGCACACGCCTGCGATCGTTGCTCTGGTCGCGCGGCGGGGCGTGATCGTGTTGCACGAGGCCTTCGGGAAGCTCCGGC
>CALDCK010000064.1 GCA_937937315.1 uncultured bacterium | reverse complement strand
GCCGTCTCGAAGGTCTCGGAGATCACGGCGCCGCGGACCAGAATGTCTCGCAGGTAGGGGGCGTTCAGGAAGGCGTTCCGCCAGGCGCCGGCCGCGCCCTCCCGCGACGCCTTCGCGTCGCCGCGCGTCTTCACCGCGTCCTCGGGCACGGATCCGCCGGCGTCCCGGCAGCACTCGACCGCGCGCGCCATCCAGGCGTCGAGAGCGTGATCCGCGGACTCGAAGCCCAGCACGAGGATCGCCGCGCTGCCGTCGCCGGCTCCGGCGGTCCGGGCCTCTCCCGCGTCGAGCAGTCGGCAGTTCGTGGGGAAGAGCCCGGACTGGGACAGGGCGCGCACCGCCCGAGCGCCACGCAGGAACCCATCCTCTCCTTCGAAGCGCACCGACGTGGAGGCGCGAAGGTGCGGTCGGTCCTGGAGGCGCATCCACGCCTCGGTGATCACGCCGAGGATTCCCTCGGAGCCCAGGAAGAGGCGGTCCGGCGACGGCCCTGCGCCGGAGCCCGGGAGGCGCCGGCTCTCCTGGATTCCGCACGGTGTGACGACGCGCAGGCTCTCGACGAAATCATCGATGTGGGTGTAGAGGGTGGCGTAGTGGCCCCCCGAGCGCGTCGCGATCCAGCCGCCGAGGGTCGAGAACTCGAAGGACTGGGGGAAGTGCCGCAGGGTGAGCCCGTGGGGGCGCAGCCCGTTCTCGAGGGCCGGACCGTAGATGCCACCCTGGATTCGCGCCGCCCGGGAGGTGCGGTCGATCTCGACGATCCGGTCGAGTCGACGTAGATCGATCGAGAGGGCGCCTCGGTAGCGGTCGCCGATCTCGGCCTCCACGCCGCCGCAGACGCTGGAGCCGCCTCCGTAGGGGATCGCGGCGATGCCCGCGCTCCCGCACCAGTCGAGCAGTGCACCGACGTCCGACTCGTCCCTCGGGAGCGCGACGAGATCCGGGGCATGGGCGAAGTCGCCCTGGACGCCCCGCACGATGTCGCGATAGCTCTTGCCGTAGGTGTGGGATGCGCGCTCGTGGCGATCGTCGGTGCAGATCTCGACGAGCGCTGCCGGCGGTTTCACGCGCGGCGGGGGCAGTGTCATGTCCTCGAGACGGGGCTCGGGTCGGAGCGTCAGGTCCGCGCCGAAGCGCTCCGCCAGGGTCCTGGCGATTCCGGCGGCCTGCTCCTCGTTCGGTCCCTGACCTTCGAGCCCCCAGCCCCAGAACTTGCGCCGCGTCTCCATCTCACCCTCCGCCGTTGGCGCGCCGGCGCTACTGGCGCGCCGGCGCGAAGGTCTCGAGAAGTGCCAGGTCCGGTCCCGGCTGCCCGTCCGCGCGGAAGGGCTGGATGCAGACGTGATTCGCGCCGGCGTCGTGGTGGGCGCGGATGCGCGCTGCGATGGCATCGTCATCGCCCCAGGCGACGATGGCGTCCACCAGCCGATCGCTGCCGCCGTCCTCGAAGTCCGCGTCCTCGAATCCGATCCACTTGAGATTGTTCTGGTAGTTCGGCAGCCCCACGTAGACCTTCATGTTCTGGCGCGCGACGGCGCGGGCCTTCTCCGGGTCGGTTTCGCGCAGCACCATCTGCTCCGGGCAGAGCCAGGCGTCGGGTCCCAGGATCTCGCGGGCGCGCGCCGTGTGCTCGGGGGGCACGAAGTAGGGATGTGCGCCGCGGGTCTTCTCCGCTGCGAGGCCCAGCATGTTCTGCCGAAGCGCTGCGATTACGATCGGCGCCGGCTCCTTGGGCGCGCGTCCCATGTAGATCGCGCCCTCCATCGCCTCGAGATAGGCGCGCATGGTGGTGACGGGCTTCTTGTACTCGTGCTTCCTGACCCCGGCGACGAGGTGGGCGTGGGAGACGCCCAGCCCCAGGACGAAGCGGCCCTCGGAGGCCTCGGCGAGGGTCTCCTGCACGGCACGCATGGTCATCGGATCCCGCGCGTAGATGTTGGCGATGCCGGTGGCAAAGACGATCCGCTGGCTGCGGGCTGCCAGGTAGCCGAGGAAGGAGAACGGGTCCCGCCCCACGGCCTCGGGGATCCACAGCGCGCCGTAGCCCCATTCCTCGAGCTGGCAGGCGAATTCCGCGGCCTCGGAGGCGCTCAGGTGATCCAGCCAGGTCCACACGCCGAGGCGGCCCAGTCTCTCGATGTCCATGGGGCTCCCTTCATGTTTTGTGGCGATCACCCGGGATGCGCCGTCGGGTCGGGTATCCTATCAGCTCACGCGGATGTGGCAGAATCGATCCGGCTCGCGACGGTGGAGAGGGTGGCTGTGGGTGTGCCTCGCTGCCGTCCTCACTGCGCCCCTGGGATGGGTGGTGACCGATCGACTCGAACGCGACGACGACTTCTGCAACGCCTGCCACCTCACGCCGGAGCTTCCCCTCCACCGGGACGTTCGGCTCGACTTCGACCGCACTCCGGCGGTCTCGCTGGCCGGGATCCACGGTGCGGCGCGTATCGACGGGGAGGGGGGGCGTCCCCTGCGCTGCATCGACTGCCACGGCGGAACGAGCTTCCCGGGCCGGGCGCGCGTGAAGGTCCTCGCTGGCCTCGACGCATTCTGGTACCTCACCGGTCACTTCGAGGAGCCCGCCGGCATGGCCTGGCCGCTCTGGGACGAGGACTGTCTCGCGTGTCACGCGAGCTTCGACGAGTCCGAAGCGGAGGCGTGGGAGTCGCCGCGGTTCCACCAGCTTCCGGTGCACAATGCCGAGCTCGGCGTAGACTGCGTGCAGTGCCATCTCGTTCACGAGACCGGGGGGCAGCCGGAGCACTACTTTCTGCAGGCGGACCGGGTGAGGGTCCGCTGCGCGCAATGCCATAGTGAATTCGAGGAGGAATCGAGATGACCCGCCTTCGAGGCTTCACCGCGACGTTCGTCGCCCTGGTGATCGCACCCCACGCAGCCCCGGCCTACCCGGGTGGGACGCCCAGCTTCCAGACCGACGCCGCACCCTTCTGTGCCGGCTGCCACTCTTCGCGCTCTCCCGACGCCCTGGCGGGAGCGGGCGAGCGGGCCGAGAAGGAGACCGCCGAGCGCAAGCACCTCGCCGTCATCCTCTCGGGACAGAAGGGCTACGCGAGCCTCTCTGAAGCCGATCGGCGCGTGCTGGCCGAGCAGATCCGGGCTCTCGACACGGCGTCGACGGTGAGCCTGAAGGCGCCGACTGCCGTAAAGGCCGGCGAAACCTTCCAGGTCCAGGTGAGCGTGACCGGGGGCGCCGGTCCGGTGGTCGGCATCGCCCTCGTCGATCGCGCGCACCGCTGGTACGCGCGGCCCGCTTCCTCCGCCGGCTGGTCGGTGGTCGCTCCTCCCGAGATCCAGGGCGCCGACGGCAAGCCCCGCGCCAGCTGGCTCGAGAAGCGGCCCGCAGAGGCGGGCCGGAACCTCTCCTTCGTGAACGTGCCGGGGATCGAGTCGAACTCGGCGGCCGGCCAGTGGGACAGCGCCGAGGTGTTCTTCACCCTGCGCGCGCCGGACCGGCCCGGGGCCTACCCGCTCTCCGCCGCCTACTTCTACGGGACCGAAAAGTCCACCGTGCTCGGGTACAAGACCAACGCGGTGGGGTGGAAGGAGGTCCGCGGCGGCCTCGGTGGGGGATCCGGACGGGTGGTCTTCACGCCGGTCCAGTCGATCACGGTGGAGTAACGGCGGCTCAGTCGTAGCGCGGAAACTCGCCGGCGCGGAGTCGGGCGAGGTAGCGGTCGAGCTCGCGCTTCACCACGCTCGAGAGCATGACGACGCCGAGCAGGTTCGGGAAGGCCATGCCCAGGATCATCATGTCGCCGAAGTCGATCACGGCGTTGGCCTGGAAGATGGCACCCAGCCAGGCGAAGAGCAGGAAGATCAGCTGATAGAGCAGGATCGAGCGCACCCCGAACAGCCGCACCCAGCACTGCTCGCCGTAGTAGCTCCAGGAGATCATCGTGCTGAAGGCGAAGAGCACGGCGATGAACGAGAGCACCACGGGGAACCAGGGGAAGACCGAGGCGAAGGCCCAGGAGGTCATGGAGATGCCCTCGCCGGCGTCCGGGGCCGCGTGGGCTCCGGTGACCACGAGGACGAGGCCCGTCATGGTGCAGACCACGATGGTGTCGATGAAGGGCTCGAGCAGGGCGACCAGGCCTTCGCGAACCGGCTCCTCGGTCTGGGCCGCGGAATGCATGATCGAGGCCGAGCCGCAGCCGGCCTCGTTGCTGAACGCGGCCCGCCGGAAGCCCTGAATGAGCACGCCAACGAAGCCACCGCCGGCGGCCTCGCCCGAGAAGGCGGAGCTCACGATCGTCGCCAGGCCCGCGCCGAGCTCCGTCGCATGGGCGAGCAGGATGAAGAGCCCGCAGCCGACGTAGATCGTGCACATGAAGGGGACGAGGCGCGACGCCACCTCTCCGATGCGACGAATTCCCCCGATGATGACGAGCCCCACCAGCACGGCGAGCACGAAGCCGAAGCCGATCGCCCCGCTGGTACCATTGAGGAAGGGCATCACGCTCGAGAGCTGTGCGTAGGACTGATTCGCCTGAAACATGTTGCCGCCACCGAAACTTCCGCCGATGCACATCACCGCGAAGACGACCGACAGCCCGCGTCCGAGTCGCGGCCAACCGAGCTCCGCCAACCCGTCTCGCAGGTAGAGCATCGGGCCGCCGGCAGTGACGCCGTCGTCCCGCACGAGGCGGTACTTCTGGCCCAGGGTGCACTCGGCGAACTTCGAGCTCATGCCCAGGAAGCCCGCGAAGACCATCCAGAAGACGGCGCCCGGGCCGCCGATCCCCACGGCTACGGCGACGCCGGCGATGTTTCCGAGGCCGACCGTCGCCGAGAGCGCGGCCGCGAGGGCCTGGAAGTGCGAGATGTCTCCGGTCTCGCCCGCGTGGGTGTAGCGGCCGCGCAGGCAGTCCACGGCGTGGCGGAAGGCGCGGAAGTTCACGAACTGGAAGCGCAGGGTGAAGTAGAAGGCGCCGACGATCAGCCAGAGGACCACGAGGGGCACCTCGACCTGCTCGCTGAAGAACGCCACGTCGAAGAAGATGAGCGCGGAGAGCGGGTCGACGACGAGGGCCTGGAAGAGCGACTCGACGTGCTCGAGGAAGCCGTTCATGGTTCACTCCTGCCCGGAACGGGGAATCGACGGGGGGAGTGAAGGGGCCCGCCGAGCATACCCCGATGGTTCGATATCGGCCCCCCGGGCTCGCCTCCTGAACCACCCAGCCGTGACCCCTGGCCGTGGTTCGCGTACCCTGCGCCCTCCATGGCGGATGCGACCCCCGCAAAGACTCTCTCCGAGCACGTCTCGAAGCAGCTCCTCGCCGACTACGGCGTGCCCGTCGCCCGCGAGGAGCTGGTGAACACGCCCGAGGCCGCCGTGGCCGCCGCCGAGGGGATCGGCCTTCCGGTCGTGTTGAAACTCTGCGGTGACGCGATCGCCCACAAGACGGAGCGCGATCTGGTGCGACTGTCCCTGGCCGATGGGGAGGCGGTCCGCGGTGCGGCCGAGGAGCTGCTGGCGAAGCGCCGCCCCGAGGACGGCGAAGTCGCGCTCCTCGTCGCCGAGATGGTGCGGGGTCGCCGTGAGCTGATCGCGGGTGTCGTGCGCGATCCACAGCTTGGTCCCTGCGTCATGCTGGGACTCGGGGGGATCCTTACCGAGGCCCTCGGCGACGTGGTGTTCGCGTCGGCTCCCCTGGCCGAGGAGGAGGCGCGGTGTCTGCCGGAGCGCCTGGTCGCGAGCCACCTGGTCACCCGACCCTTCCGCGGCGAGCCTGCGGTCGACGCAGATGCCCTGACCGCCGTGCTGATGGGCCTGTCGAAGCTCGCCGTCGAACGCCCGGAGATCGCGAGCGTCGACGTGAATCCGCTCATCGTGCGGGATGGCGCCCCCGTCGCAGTCGATGCCCTGGTCGTAGAGGGCGCCGGCGCTCCCGCGCCGGCGCGCACCCGAGCTCGCCCGGAAGACGAGGAGATTCTCGCCCGCTTCCGCCCCCTCTTCCACCCGCGCGGCGTGGTCGTGACCGGCGCGTCCACCCACCCCGGGAAGTTCGGCTTCGTCACGCTGCACAACCTGATGCGCTTCGGCTACGAGGGAGAGATCTTCCCCATCAATCGCGAGGGCACCGAGGTGCTGGGCCATCGGACCTGGCGCGAGGTGGGCGAGATCCCCGACGGCAAGGCCGACCTCGTCTTCGTCTGTACCCCGAACAAGGTCAACCTCGAGCTGCTGCGAGGCTGTGCGGCGAAGGGGGTTCGCGCCGCCTTCATCGCGAGCGCTGGCTACGGCGAGGCGGGCGACGAGGGCGTGGAGAGGGAGCGGGAGCTCGTCGCCCTGGCCGAAGAGCTCGGAATGGTGATCGCCGGTCCGAACGGCCAGGGCGTGATCTCGACATCGGCGAAGCTCTGCGCCCAGATCGTGGCCCCCCATCCGCCGCCGGGACGTATCGGCGTCGCCAGCCAGAGCGGCAACCTCGTCTCGTCCTTCCTCAACTACGCCGTGGAGTCGGGGGTCGGGATCAGCAAGGCAATCTCCTGCGGCAACTCGGCCCAGACGACCCTCTCCGACTACCTCGACTACTTCGGGGCGGATCCCGAGACCGACGTCGCGCTCGCCTACCTCGAAGGCGTGTCTGACGGTGCCCAGTTCATCGACGCAGTGCGCGGCTTCACGGCGAGGAAGCCTCTCGTCTTCGTGAAGGGCGGCGTCGCGGCCGAGGGAAAGCGCGCGGCCTCCAGCCACACCGGGTCCCTCGCCACCGACGACCGGGTCTTCGACGGGGTCTGCCGTCAGCTGGGAGCGCTGCGTGCGCCCACAGTGGAGGAGGCCTTCGAGTGGGCGGCGACCTTCGCCACCCAGCCGCTGCCCTCGGGGCGCCGCGTGGTGGTGTTCACCACCGCCGGCGGCTGGGGAGTGCTGGCGGCGGACGCCTGCGCCGCCAACGGCCTAGAGCTGATCCCGCTGCCCGAGGAGATCCGGGCGAAGATCGACACGATGGTCCCGGCGCGCTGGAGTCGCAGCAATCCCATCGACCTGGCCGGGGGGGAGACCCGCGACACCATTCCCGAGGTGCTCGATCTCGTGGCCGGCCATCCCGAGGTCGACGCCATCGTCCATCTCGGCATCGGCATCCAGGCGGCCTCGGCCCAGGTGCTGAAGAGCGGCCGCTTCTATCCGGACTACGGCCTCGAGCGCATCGTCGCCTTCCACGAGCGCCAGGACCGCCGCTACGCGGAGGCCGCCCGGGAGGCCTCGGAGCGTCACGACGTCCCGATCCTCACCGCCACCGAGCTCGTCAACACGGATCGCCATTACGGCAACCCGGGCCCGCGCGGCGTGTTGGAAGAGGGCCGCTACTGCTACGCCAGCGCCCACCGCGCGATTCGTGCCCTGCGGGCACTGGTCGACTACGCCGAGTTCCGCTCGCGCTCCACGCCCTCGACCTAGAAGATCGCCGGGTCGAGGTCGACGCCGACCGGGCAGTGGTCGGAGCCCTTCACGTCGGGCTGGATGAAGGCCCCGCGCACGTAGCGCATGGCCGCGGGGGAGGCGAGGACGTAGTCGATGCGCCAACCCACGTTGCGAGCGCGCATGCCGAAGCGCTGGCTCCACCAGCTGTAGTGCCCGCCCGCGGGCTCGAAGTGGCGGAAGGTGTCGACCCAGCCGGCGTCCATCCAGCGGTCGAGCTCTTCGCGCTCTTCGGGGAGGAAGCCGCTGTTCGCCGTGTTTTGCTTCGGCCGCGCCAGGTCGACCTCGCGGTGGGCGGTGTTGAGGTCGCCCATCACCAGCACCCGCGCACCGCCGCGCCGCAGGCGCTGCACGCGGTCGAAGAGCGCGCGGTAGAAGTCGAGCTTGTAGGGCACGCGCGAGTTGTCGCGCTCGTTGCCGCTGCCCTTCGGGAAGTAGCCGTTCACCACGACGAGCCGGCCGAAGCGGGCGATCTGGAGCCGTCCCTCGGCGTCGAAGCGCGGCTCGCCGAGCGAGGCGTCGACGCGGTCGGCCGGGCGGCGTGCGAAGAGCCCCACGCCGCTGTAGCCGAGACGCTCGGCGGGGGCGAAGTAGCTGTGGAACCCGCGGGGCTCGCGTACGGTGTCCGGGAGCTGGTCGGGCAGGGCGCGCACTTCCTGCACGCCGACGATCTCGGCTCGCGACCGGCCCAGCCAGGCGCGAAAGCCCTTCTTCGCGCAGGCGCGCAGGCCGTTCACGTTCCAGGACACGATGCGGACCGTGCCGCTCTTCCGCCGCACAGTTGCCAAGAGTGATCAGTCGTCGCGCGCGAGGTAGGTGTAGCCGTCGAGGCCCTGCTCGAAGCGCTGGCGCAGGCGGACCGACTCCTCGAGGGAGATGCTGCCGCGACGCAGCGCTTCCTCGATCGTCCGTCGCACTTTCTCCACGAGGGAATTCCGGTCGTACTGGACGTACTGGAGCACTTCCTCCACCGAGTCGCCCTCTACCACGTGTCCCACCTCGTAGCCGCCGTCGTCGGAGAGGGTGACGTGGACCGCGTGGGTGTCCCCGAAGAGGTTGTGGAGGTCGCCGAGGATCTCCTGATAGGCGCCGAGCAGGAACATCCCGATGTAGTAGCGGCCTCCGGCCCAGGGGTGCAGCTCGAGGACGTCCTTCACGTCGTGGGTGTCGATGAACTGATCGATCTTTCCATCGCTGTCGCAGGTGAGGTCGGCCAGGATGCCGCGTCGCGTCGGCTTCTCTCGCAGGCGGTGGATCGGCATGATCGGGAAGAGCTGCTTCACCGCCCAATGGTCGGGCGCGGACTGGAAGACCGAGAGGTTGACGAAATAGGTGTCCGAGAGGGTCTTCTCCATGTCCTCGAGGTCTTCGGGTACGAAGGGCAGCTCGCGGGCGACCCGGTGGATGCGCTCGCAGCAGCCCCAGAAGAGCCGGTCCACCCGGGCGCGGCCCCGCAGGTCGAGGTAGCCGAGGGAGAAGAGCGTCGCCGCCTCCTCCTTGAGCTGGACCGCGTCGTGAAAGGCCTCCTGGACGTTCTTCTTCGTGATCCCGTTGCGAACGTTCGCCAGGTCCTGGAGGACCTTCGGGTCGTCCATGGAGACCGGCCCCGGATCCTCCCTCGAGCGCACCTCGTTCACGCCGAGGACGTCGAAGACGATCATCGAGTGATGGGCCACCATCGAGCGCCCGGCCTCGGTGATGATGTCCGGGTGAGGCACCTCGGCCTCGTCGCAGGCCTCCTGCACGAACGACACCACATCGTTCGCGTACTCCTGGGTGGAGTAGTTCTTCGACGAGTGGAAGTTCGTGCGCGAGCCGTCGTAGTCCACCGCGAGGCCACCGCCCACGTCGATCAGCCGGGGCCGCGCCCCAAGCTCGTGGAGGCCGACGAAGATCCGGCTGGCCTCGGCCAGGGCGTCCTTGTGGGCGCGGATCGCCGTGATCTGCGAGCCGATGTGGAAGTGCAGGAGCTCGAGGCAGTCGACCATGTCCTCGGCCCGCAGGCGCTCGACGGTGTCGACGATCTCCATTGCCGAGAGGCCGAACTTCGAGCGATCGCCGGAAGACTCGATCCACTTTCCCGCGCCGCGGGCCGTCAGGCGGGCGCGAATGCCCAGGTGGGGGCGGATGCCCAGCTCTCGCGAGGTGCGGATCAGCAGGTCGATCTCGTCGAAGCGGTCGATGACGATGATCGGGGTGCGCCCCAGACGCTGGGCCAGGAGCGCCGTCTCCACGTAGGTGCGGTCCTTGTAGCCGTTGCAGATGATGAAGGCGTCGGGGGTGTCGAGGAGCGCGAGGGCCACCAGGAGCTCGGGCTTGCTGCCCGCCTCGAGGCCGATGCGCTGGGAGGCGCCGTACTGAATGATCTCCTCGACGACGTGGCGCTGCTGGTTGACCTTGATGGGGTACACGCCGCGGTGCATGCCCTGGTAGCCATACTCCTTGACGGCGCGCTCGAAGGCCTGGGAGAGGCCGCGCACGCGGCTCGCCAGGATGTCCGAGAAGCGGATCAAGAGGGGA
>CALDCK010000063.1 GCA_937937315.1 uncultured bacterium | reverse complement strand
CTCGATCGCCGCGCCGTTGCGTTCGGACACCCGGGCGATCTCCTCGATCGAGTCGACCATCCGCTGCACGTCCATGGTCTGGGTGTCCGCGCCCTCGAAGATCTCCTCGGCCCGTCGGGCCGCCTCGCTCACCGCGGAGCGGATCTGCTCGAGTGATGCGGCGATCGTGTCCACGTCCTCGCGCCCCTCGCCCACGACGACGCTCGACTCGCGCATTCCCTCGGCCACCTCGGAGGTGTCCGTCTCGATCTCGTGGATGAGCTTCGCGATCTCCTCGGCACTGCGGCCGGCGCTCTCGGCGAGCTTGCGAATCTCGTCCGCCACGACCGAGAAGCCCCGTCCCGCCTCACCGGCCCGGGCCGCCTCGATCGAGGCGTTGAGGGAGAGGAGGTTCGTGCGATGGGCGACGCTGGTGATGATGCCCGTGATCTGATGCACGTGGCGCGTCTTCTCCTCGAGCTCGAACACCCTTGCCACGGAATGCTCGACCCGCTCGAAGACCGTGCGCATCTTCTCGATCGCGAGGTGGGACACGTCGACGCCCGCCGCAGCCTTCTGATTCGCCTCGGCTGCGAAGCCGAAGGCCTCGCGCGCGCGGGAGGCATTGAGCTCGATCGCCGAGGCGATCTCGTGGACGCGACGCGTCGTCTCCTGCAGCAGGTTCTGCTGCTCGGCGACACCGTCGCCGAGACGGTCCACCGCGGAGGTGATCTCGTCGTTGCCGTCGCTCGTGCGAAGAGCGGACTCGGACACCTGACGCGCAGCCGTCGTCACCTGGGCCGCTGCGCTCTGCACGCCCTCGACGAGCTCGCGCAGGCTCTCGGCCAGACGCTCCACGTCGCAGGCGATCTCCCAGGTCTCATCGGGAAAGCGCGGCGCGGGGCCGACGGAGCCGACGCCGGCGAGGTCGCCTCGGCGGATGTGCTCGGTCGCATCGCGCAGCGAGGAGAAGGAGCGGGACAGCGAGCGGGAGATTGCGAAGCCCAGAGCGGCGCCGGTCCCCAGGGTCACGAAGAGCGCGGCCCAGGGGGCGCTGTCCACACCGAGGTGACTCAGCACCGCGGGCAAACCCACACCCACCCCGCTGACGGCCAGCGCGCCCAGGATGAACTTGTGCGTCAGCGCAACTCTCACGCACCGTGTATCGGTGTGCAGGCCTCGGGCCTTGAAGCCATCGGGCGGGCGAAAATCGAAGCCGACTAGCCGACTTGCGCAACTGCCGGCCGAGGCGTGCAGCCTCAGAAGTGACGCCAGCCGCCATCCTCGTTTCCGCCCGGGCTCGCCCCCCGCGGGGCCCCGCGCAGGACCCGGCCAAGCTCCCGGACCGGGAGCCCGAGGCGCCGGCTCAGCTGCGCCGCCGAGGGCGCCTCCCCGCGCAGGGTGAAGAGGAGCTCGTAGTCTCCCCCACCCGCGAGGGCGGTCCGCTCGGGGTCGAGCCCCAGACGGCGACAGGCGCTCGCGAAGCCCCGGGGCAGGGGCAACGCCTCGGGATCGATGGGAACGTGCAGGGAGGGGCCCAGCAGGTGCCGCAGGTCCGCCAGCAGCCCGTCGGAGACGTCGATGCAGGCCACCCGCTGCGGGATCGCGCCGAGCTGGCGCCCCGCGGCGATTCGCGGCTGGGGCAGGTATCGGACCCGACCGCCCCGACGCTCGGCTCGGGCCCGATCGAGGGCCGCCGCGCCGAGGACTCCGGTCACGCACAGACGATCGCCGGGGCGGCTGCCGCGGCGGAGGAGCGCCCGTCCCCGCTTCACGGCGCCGAGTCCGGTCAGGCTGAGAGAGGTCTCCCTGGCCCGGGTGAGGTTGCCGCCGACCAGGGGAGCGTCGTGGCGGGTGGCCTCGGCGGAGATTCCCCGCACCAGGGCGTCGAAGCGCCGCAGGGGCAGGGCCCCGGGCACGGCCAGGCCGAGGGTGCATCCCAGGGGCCGCGCTCCCATGGCGGCGAGATCCGAGAGGCAGGCGACCACTGCGCGGCGCCCGACGAGGCCCGGCGCCTCGTTACGCCAGCGGAAGTGCACGTCCTCGACGAAGGCGTCGGTGGTGACGACCACCTCCTCGCCCGTGCGCAGGCGCAGCAAGGCAGCGTCGTCGCCGATGCCCAGGGACACGGCCGGTCCGGCGCGAGACGCCACGCGCTCGATCCGATCGATCAGCTCGAACTCACCGAGGTCGCGCAGCTCCACGACAGGAGTGTACGTGGCAGCGGGCCGGGCCGCGCCCGAGCTCGCGTGGGCTCAGCGCGGCTTGACGGCGGCGACGGTTCCCGCGGCGCGACGGCGCACCCGCCTCGGCGTAGCGCGTCGCCGCGAGATTCGCGGCTCGAAGACCACCTCCAGCACCTCGTCCATGGTCTCCACCGGCACGAAGGTGATCCGGCGCTTCATGTCCTTCGGAATGTCTCGCAGGTCCTGCATGTTCTTGCTCGGCAGCACCACGGTGGTGACTCCGGCGCGCAGCGCGGCCAGCGCCTTCTCGCGCACACCGCCCACCGGCAGCACGCGCCCGCGGAGCGTCACCTCGCCGGTCATCGCCACGTCGGCGCGCGCCGGCGTGCGGGTCGCGATCGAGGCGATCGCCGTCGCAATGGCGACTCCGGCCGACGGGCCGTCCTTCGGAATGGCGCCGGCGGGAACGTGCACGTGCACCTCGTGACGGCCGAACATCGCCTCGTCGAAGCCGAACTCGGCGCCCCGACCCCGCACCCAGGTGAGGGCGGCCGCGCCGGACTCCTTCATGACATCACCGAGCTGACCGGTGAGCACGAGCCCCGTTCCCCGGGTCATCGTCGCCTCGATGGTGAGGATCTCCCCGCCGCTCTCGGTCCAGGCCAGTCCGTTCACTACCCCGATCTCACCGCTGGTGTGGGGCTTCTCGTAGAGGTAGGGCGGCGGCCCGAGCAGTCCATTGAGGCTGCGGCGGCTCACCGCGACGGTGCGCTCGTTTCCCTCGGCAGCGCGACGCGCCGACTTGCGGCAGATCGCGGCGATCCGTCGCTCGAGGCTTCGAACGCCGGCCTCGCGTGTGTAGTCCGTCACCAGGTCCGTGATCGCCGAGCGGGACCAGCGAATGCGATCGCTGGGCAGCCCGTGCTCCTTGAGCTGATGGGGAATGAGGAAGGAGTGGGCGATCTCGGCCTTCTCCTCGGGCGTGTAGCCCGAGATGCGGATCACCTCCATGCGGTCCCGCAGCGGGCCGGGGATGGCGTCGATCATGTTCGCCGTGGCGATGAAGAGCACCTTCGAGAGGTCGAAGGGCACGTTCAGATAGTGATCGCTGAAGCGATGGTTCTGCTCGGGATCGAGCACCTCGAGCAGCGCCGAGGACGGATCTCCCCGGTAGTCGGCGCCGAGCTTGTCGATCTCGTCGAGCATGAAGACCGGGTTGTTCGTGGAGGCCTGCTTGAGGCCCTGCACGATGCGCCCGGGAAGCGCGCCCACGTAGGTGCGCCGGTGGCCGCGGATCTCGGCCTCGTCGCGAACGCCACCCAGTGAGATGCGCACGAACTCCCGGCCCATCGCGCGGGCGATCGAGCGCCCGAGTGAGGTCTTGCCCACCCCCGGCGGTCCCACGAAGCAGAGGATCGGACCCCGGGAGTCGCCGCGGAGCTTTCGCACCCCGAGGTACTCGAGGATCCGGTCCTTGATGTCGGTCAGATGGGCGTGATCCTGGTCGAGGATCTCCTTCGCCCGCGCCAGATCCAGGCGATCGCGAGAGCTCGTCGCCCAGGGCAGCTCCACCATCCAGTCGAGATAGCTGCGGACCACGTGGGCCTCGGGCGCGTCGGGATGCATCCGCTCCAGACGCCGCACCTGCTTCAGCGCCTCGTCCATCACCTCTTCGGGCATGGCCGCCTCTTCCACCTTCAGGCGGTAGTCGTCGGACTCGTCGCCCCGCGCATCGACCTCGCCGAGCTCGGCCTGGATCGCGCGCAGCTGCTCGCGAAGGAAGTGCTCGCGCTGGCTGCGCGTCATCTCGTCCTGGGCCTGGGACTGGATCTCCGCCTGGACCGTGGTGACGTCGAGCTCGCGGCGCAGGAAGGCGTCCACCTTGCGCAGGCGCGCCAGCGGGTCCTCGATCTCCAGGATCTCCTGGGCCTCGTCCACTCGCAGGTGCAGGTGGGAGGCGATCAGGTCTGCGAGCTGTCCGGGCTCGGTCACATTCGTGGTGACCGACAAGACCTCCGGCGGCAGGTTGCGAAGCGGCAGGAGCTCCTCCACCCGACCGCGCACCGTGCGGACGAGGGCCTCGGTCTCCACGCACCAGTCTTCGACGGGATCCGCCGAGAGCGCACTCGCGCGAACCCAGGTCGAGCGCTCCTGCTCCACGAAGGAGTCGATGCGCGCCTTCGAGAGGCCCTGGACGAGCGCTTTCACGCGGCCATCGGCGAGGCGCAGCACGCGCAGCACCATGACGACGGTACCGACCCGATAGAGATCGTCGGGCTCCGGCTCCTCGACCTCCGCATCGCGCTGGGCGACGAGGCAGAGCATGCGATCCCCGGTCATCGCCTCTTCCACGGCGGCGATGGATCTCTCCCGCGCCACGAAGATCGGGATGACCATGTAGGGGAAGACCACCATCTCCCGGAGCGGAAGCACGGGGAGCTCATCGGGCACAACGAAGTCGGAGATTCCTGCACTCATGCTGGACCTGATCGACGCTGCGAATCGGAAGCTTGAGTGCTCTTCCTGCGGATCGCAGCAAGGGGCGGCGCGCCCCTGCGGAGGTGCTCTCCGGCGGCCTCGGAGCCCTAGATGCCGACGAGCGGAGCGGGTCGGCGGAGCAGGAACAGGCCGACGACGACGACCGCGATGATGAGCACCGCGAGCGCTGCGAGGATCCGCTCGTCGTCCGACCTGATGCCCACGATCGCGACGAGGAAGATCGCGGCCTGAACCGCGCGGAGGGGGCTCCAGACCGACACCTCGCCGAGCAGCGTCGAGATGAGTGCCGCGACGACGACGAAGCACGCCACCGCGAGGAAGTAACGCACCCGGACGGAGAGCAGGTATTCGCGCCAGGACTCGACGTCGGGGGCATTTCGCGGAACGAGGGTGCAGGCGATGAAGTAGATGACACCGGGACTCATCAGGGCCAGGAGGAACAGGGAGAAGTCCCAGGCCACGTCGCGAAACGACCAGAAGACCCAGAAGCTCGAGAGACAGCTCAGGAGTGCGCTGCACACGAAGATGACGTGGACCCAGTAGCGCCGTGCAGGATCGAAGGCGTAGGGAAGACCCTCGATGAGCCGCATCGCCGCGAAGGACAGCACGAGGGAGTAGGCGATCGCGAGGTACTCGAAGAGCGTCACGGCCGGCGTGCCCCGGACCGCGGCCGACGAGCGGGGCTCCAGGCAGTGGGACCCGGCCCGCTGCCTGCGCGCCTCATCTCTCGATCTCCAGGTCTCGCATCTTCGCCAGATCCTAGGCCGCTGCGGAGAAGCTGGAGACCCCTCTCATCCGCGGCGAGCGCGACGGCGACGGAGCCCAGCGACGAGACCGATTCCGCTGACGAGCTGGAGGGCCGCGGAGGGCTCGGGCAGGACGTGGTAGGCGGCGACGCAGTCGAGGCGCGGGAACGAGAGGCCGTTGGTGGTATCGGTCACCTCCACGTCGGAGGTGGTCAAGGCCATTGCGAGGTCGCTCGGCGTCGCCGAGGGAACCTCGTCGGCCAGGATCGCGGCGCAGGCCGCGACCATCGGCGTGGCGTAGGACGTGCCCGCCAGGGTCGCCGTGATTCCGTCCAGCCGCGACGCGGTCACCTCCGCTCCCGGGCCGAAGACGTCGGTCGTGGTGCTGCTGTTGCTCCAGCAGGTGACCTGGTCCGGTTCGGTGGTCGCGTCGGTGCAGCCGAACCACGTCTGGGAGCCCAGGTCCTCGTCCCACACCGCCCCCACCGAGAGCGCGTTGGCGAGGCAAGCCGGCGCGATCATCCCGGTGCCCGAGCCGTTGTTGCCGGAGCCTGTGACGCTCAGGGTCCCGGCCGCGCGCAGCTGATCGATCGCATTGGCGAAGGCCATGGTGTTGGCGTCGGCGTCATCGCAGTCACCGCCGTAGAGGCCGAAGCCGAGGCTCATGTTCATCACGGGAATGCCCGGGTACTCGTCGAGGATCCACTGGAGGCCCAGCAGGAGGTCGATGGTATTGCCGCTTCCGCTCGTGCCGAGGACCTTCACCGCGACGATCCCCACGTCCGGCGCGCCACCCAGGTCTGCGTAGGTGCCGTTGGAGGTGATGATGCTCGCCACCCGGGTCCCGTGGCCGTGATCGTCCTGGGCGGCGCCGGCGCCGGCGTCCTCCTTCTTGGCGTTGGGACAGCAGCCGGCCATGCCCATCTGACCGTCGTCGCAGTAGCACTTCTCGTCGACGACACTGTTGGCGAGATCCGGGTGCAGGAGATCCACGCCGGTGTCCATGATCGCGACGGTGGTCCCGCTGCCGGTGAAGCCCGCGGCGCGCATCGTGTCGAGCTCGACGAGGGGCACGGACTCGGTGAGCTGGGCGCGCACCGGCTGGACGAGGCTCACGCGCAGGACGTGGGGATCCGCCACGAGCGCCGCCAGGGCCCGGGCGTCGACGCGGCCCGCCAGCGCCGGAATGCGGTGGAAGCGCGGTCGGGGGTGGAAGCCCGAGCCCGCGAGCCGCGCGCGGGCTGCGTCGGGCCGGGCCGAAACCGGGGCGCCGGGATCCGTCGCGTAGACCGCGACGACGGAGGCGCTCCCCGCGCCCTCGAGAGCCTCGATCACGTCGGGATCCAGGACGGCTCGCCCTACGGCCCGCTCGAGGGCGAGTCCTGAGGGCTCGGCGGCACCGCCGACACCTGCCCATAACAGCAGTCCGGCCAGAACCCACGAACCTGTCGCCCGGGGAGACCCCACGCCGCATCGACCGCTCATCACGACTCCCATCCCCAGCATGCCACAGCTGCCTCGCTTCGACGGCGACGAGGAAGGTGCCGCGTCGATCTATCCCGGCGGCCAAGCCTCGACCCGCTCCCCCACGCCCAGCGCGTCCGTCTCGAAGCAGGCGGTCGGAGCGGGCTCGCCCTGGTGGAGGCGGTCCCAGGGAGGATCCGCATAGGCCGCGAGGTCGTCGATCCGGTAGGAACGGACGCGGACCTCACCCGCGGCGGGGTCGAAGGCCGCGATCACGTTCCAGCCCGTGCCGTAGCGATCGACGCGCTCCTCCTTCACCCGAATGCCCGTGTTCTGGAAGTTGCGCAGGTAGCCGTAGACCGGCGGACCCGACTCCCGGGGCACGGTGAAGTCGCCGTGGGTGGTGGGGCGCAGCACGTGTCCCCCGAAGACCATCGCGACCTGGCGATGGGGCGCGACGAAGCGGTCCCAGAGGGCCTGCATGCCCCCCTTCCCCTCCGGATCGTCGGGGCGCCCCTCGGTGAGGGTGTCGGCCCCCCAGACCTCGGGACCGAAGCGCAGACGCGAATCCTTGGGCCCCCAGGTCCAGAAGATCGAGTGGTGGAAGAGGACCGTGGGGACGTCCGCGTGGTCCGCGAGCACCCGAAGCGGCCAGCGGGAGTCGTCGCCCTCTCCGCCGTACTCGGCGGTGCCGGGCGCCGGGAGTTCGAAGGCGAGCTCGAGGCCCAGGAAGAGCATGCGCCCACCGTCCGGGGTGCGGATCACCCCGGCGCGGTGGCGGCCCGGCGAGGTCTGAGGCGGGCCCGGCTCCCCGGGTCCCTTCCGGTTCCGCGACCGCGCCTCGATCGGATCGCCGCCGCCGATGAAGTACTCCCCCGCCTCCCAGTCGCAGTGGCTGGGATCGGCGCAGGCTACCCCCCGGTCGGCCCAGCGCGAGACCCCGAAGTAGCGGTCGTAGCCCTCGCTGGCGCCCTCGTAGCTCTCCCCCTGGATGTCGTGATTTCCGGTCGTCACCAGATACGGAACCGACGGCTCGCAGGCGTCGAGACGGTCGAAAGCGGCATCGACCCGCATCCACTCGGCGAGCTCCCCCTCTTCCCTGCGGTCGCCGCGCTGCACCAGATCTCCCAGATGGATGAGCATCAGGATCGGCATCACCTTGCCCGTGCGCGGCTCGACCCAGCCCTCGCGGTGCTGGCAGACGTAGCGGGTGACGAGATCCAGGTGGCTCGCGCCCGCGGGCTGATGGGTGCGCGACGCGTAGTGCTGGGTGTCGGGCATGACGAACACGGCGAAGCAGTGGTCGCAGGGGACGGGCTCGACCTGGGGACAATCGGCGTGTGCCTCGCGGGCCCCGAGGAGCAGCAGGGTCGCGCTGCACAGGATGCGGCGCACCGCCGTCGCGGCGACTCTCGACACCCTACCGGTCTCGCCGCTGGGCTCTGGCCAGCTTCAGCGACTCCCAGCTCGAGACCAGCTCGCCGAAGATCTCGGGCTCCTCGGCGGGATCGATCACGGTCCGTGCGCCGGAGGAGTCGATCCGCTCGAAGCGGTCCTCCACGAAGTCGTAGGTCCAGCTGTAGCGATGACCGCGCAGGGCGATCACCGTCGGCTCCTCCACGCCCGGCACGAATTGGAGCACGCGCCGCTCCGGGTCCGGCACGAAGTGCGGCCTCGGCGGCGTCGCGCCGCGGCCGAGGGGGAGGTTCCGGCGCAGGAGCCCCCGGATGTCCGACGGGGCGATCGGCTCCGGCCACTCGCCCCCGATCCCCCACAGGATCAGCGGAACCCGGGTCTCGGCCGGATCGATCGACTGGCCGTGACCGAGCAGCCCCCGCTCGTAGAACGACTCTCCGTGGTCGGAGATCACCAGGATGCCGTGGTCCTCGCCGCCGATGCGAGCGCGGAACTCCGCGACGACGCGCTCGGCGGCGTGATCCACGTTGGCGGCGGTGTTCTCGTAGGCGCGAACCACCCGCTTCGCCGAGTGCGACCGGATCTCGTCGCGCCGCAGCGGGGGAACTCCCAGCAGGTCATCGATCTCGGCGTGGTGATAGGGGAAGTGGGTGTCGACGATGTTCACGTAGAGGAAGAGGGGGCGATCCATCTCGATCTCGCCCAGGCCCTCCTCGACCCGCGCGAGCAGCGTCTTCCAGGAGATCTGGAGGCTCGCCGGCGCCGTCGACCGCGAGGTGCGGAGATGCTTGTCCTGGCGGGCGTCGTAGAAGCGGTCGGCCCGAGCCGTTCCGAGCAAGGTCTCGGAGTCGCCATAGGACTCGTCCTGACCGGAGAAGTGGAGGACCCTGTAGCCCCAGCTCTTGAAGTCGTCGATCAGGGACGTCTGGCCCGGCGTCGTGACGAGGCTCCCGCTGAAGAGCTCGAAGCGGGAGCCGAGCGTCCAGGGCGAGTGCACGAAGGTGTGAGCGCTCGCCGCGCCCTCCTCCGCCAGGCGGCGCAGGAAGGGCGTGATGGGGCGTCCGTCCAGATCCCGGTGGATCAGATCCGCGCGAAAGCTCTCGAGGTAGATGACGAGCAGGTGCGGTCGCGCCTCGGGCGGCGGACCCGCCGGCGGGAGGTGGGCCGGGAACACGCGCAGCACCGTGAGATCTCCCCCGATGCCGTCCTCGTCGATCTGGTTCGCCGGCCAATCGAGGGCGTAGGGATGGATCACCGCGTTCCACGAATCGCTGTCCGGCGGCACGGTGAACAGGTCGTACCCGTCTCGATCGACGTCGGCGAGCCAGTGCACGATGGTCATCGGCAGGGTGCTGCTCGGCTTGCGCTTCAGGCCCGTCTGGAGCCGCGAGAGCGTGGGCGACGTGCCCATCAGGAGCAGCAGCGACACGGCGATGCCCGGCAGGAGGGCGAGCCATACGGTGGCGACCCGGGGCGGGGCCAGGGAGGCGGTTCGAATGCCGAGCCTGCGCTCGATGCGGCCCAGGGAGGCGATCGCCCAGGTCAGGGCCGCGGTGATCGCGATCCCGCCCACCAGCCACGCGATCTGGGCCTCCTCGAAGACCTCGATCGCCATCGAGCTCCAGGTGGGGCTGCCGAATCGGTTGACCAGGGCGACGTTGAACATGTCCCCGGCGATCGCGTAGATGTTGTAGCGGGCAGCGGAGAACGCGAGGGGCAGCCCCATCCCGACGGCGCCGGCGAGGCAGAAGACCTGGAGGGCCGAGAGGGGGAGGCGCGCAAGCAGAGGCAGCAACATGCCCCAGGTGACGAGGACGAGGGCCACATCGAGGGTGATCGACGCACCGAGGTAGGCCCCGATCTCCACCGCCGAGCCGATCGACACGGTGTTGTATCCGCTGGTGAGAAAGCCCGTCGCCTCGCGCAGCAGGACGATGTCTCCGATCGTCACGACGAGTGCGCTGCCGAGGATCAGCAGGGTCCAGGCGAGCGACCCATCCCCTCGCCGCGACGGCCGCTCGGCCGATCCGGTCACCGGAGGCACGCGTCGTCGTAGTGCGACCAGGCGGAGAGCAGCCACTCTACGAGCAGGGCTTCGCGATCGCGGCGGAAGGTGGCCGGTGCGTCTCCTTCGACGACGATCGAGGTGAGCGGCAGCGTTCCGTGCAGGAGCTGTGGCCAGGCGAGAGCCAGGCTCGCGAGGAAGGGCGAGCGCACCGGTCGGCCGCCAAGGACGTAGACGTGGGCCGCGATGTTGGCGTAGGCGCCGAACGTCTCGACCCGCAACTGGACCGGCACCTCGACGCCGTCGACCTCGCGCACCTGGAGCGAGGACTCCTCGAGGCTGGAGCTCAGGGAGAGCCGCCCCGGCGGCAGGATGTAGGACTGGCCGAGGTCGTAGGTCCGTACGAGGTTCCAGATGGGGTCGTTCTTCCACCGGGTCTCGGTGACGAGCTCGCCGAAGCTGCGCTCGCCGGGGCGCAGGGCGGAAGCCGGCTTCGCCCGAGCCCGACTCGAAGCCGGCGCGAAACGGGTGATCTCGAGAGCCGCCGGATCGGCGCAGTCCTCGGCCTGGGGACGGACGATTCCGTGATAGGCGACGGGCAACAGCAGCACCCACAGCACGAGAGCCGTCGGCAGCGCGTAGCGACCGGAGAGACCGATCACGGCTCCGTCCTCCAGAACGCGGGACGCCCGGCCACCAGGAAGAGCCCGAGCATCACCCCGAGGAGCGTCCCGATGCCCGACAGTCCGTGGACCGGCGTATCGAGGATCCCCTGCCCGAAGCGATCGACCACACCAAAGAGGAAGACGGCGCGGACCGCGTTGATCGCGACGGTGATGGGCCAGGCGGCCAACAGGACGACGACCCCTCTCCCCCAGCCGATCGATCCCCGGGCGAGCAGCAGTGCGAAGAAGAAGGCCGCATAGAGGGTGGCGGCGCCGCTGCAGTTGGTGGAGATGTTGAAGATGCCCCCCTCCATCACGAAGACGGTCAGGTGGCGCTGGGCCGTGTAGCCGAGGGCGTCGAGAATCGGCGCCGTGGCGATCGCCGTGGCGGTCGGGAGACCGAGGGGCTCGGGCAGATGTTCGGGCAGGGGGATCAGGAAGAGGCTCAGGCCGAGGGGAAAGGCGAGGCTGCGCGTGCGCCGCGCTCCGAGGAGCGTGAGGGAGAGACCGGGCAGCGCGAGGAGCAGGCCCAGGGTTCCGACGTAGCCCGAGCGGATTCCCGCATCGAGCACCGCGAGGGTCGCTCCCCCCAGGAGAAGGGGGATTCCCCAGGGCGACGCTTCGTCGGCCCCCGGTCCTTCGCGCAGGCGCGAGCGGGCGAACCAGAACATGGCGACCGGCACGAAGAAGCCGTGGCCGTTGCGCCAGATCCCGGCGGTGTACTGCCCGAAGAGCCAGACGAAGGTGGGCAGGAAGAGGGCCACGCTCGCAGCCAGCAGCGCCCACACCGCGGGCGTGAGCGTGTCGGCACGGATCAACGGACCCGCCAGCGGCGCCCCACCCCCCCGACGCCTGCGCAGGCGAAGGAGCGCGAAGGCGACGCCGCCGCCCCCCAGACCCGCGACGATCGAGACGCCCACCCGAGCCGAGCCGCTGAGGGGACTCAGCGCGATCACGACCCCCCAGAGAACGGACCAGCGCAGATCGATCTTCGTCTCGGCGGTCATGGCCTCTGGGGATCGGTCGCGGTGGAGATGAATCGCTCTGGGGATCAGTCGCTCTGGGATGGATCGCTCTCGGGATCAGTCATGCTGGACGATGCGGCCGCGCTCGACTCCCAGCAGGTAGGGACGCTTCTGGGCATTGCCGTCGGCGCCGACCGAGAGCACCCCGGCCACGCCGGGATAGGCCTCGGTGGCGAGGACGCCGTCGCGCACCGCGCGTCGGGACTCGAAGCCCCGGGCGAGCTGCACGAGCACCAGGTTGGTCGCGTCGAAGGCCTGGGCCGCGAAGACGTTCGAGCGCCGGAGGAAGGTCCGGTCGTAACGATCGGCGAAATCGCGCACGAAGGAGACCTCGCTCTCGGGGAAGTAGTGCGCAGCGAAGATCGCCCCCTCCACGTGCTCGCGACCGATGCGGACGAGATCCGGGTCGTACCAGCCCTCGGGGCCGAGCAGTCGGGCGCCGGTCGCCTCTTCGAAGGCGAGCTGCGGCGTGATGAGCACGACGTTCTCGAAGGAGTCGGCGATGAAGAGCGCATCGAAGTCCACGATCGGGGGCAGTGGCCCGCCGTCCCGGGTGACCAGCTCCCGCGCCTCCACGCGCAGGGCGCGCGCCTCGTCTACCGGCAGCTTCTTGGCGCGGCGCAGCATCTCCTTGCGTTCGCCCAGCAGCTTCCGCTGCTCTCCGTCGAGGAGCTCGTAGCCGACCAGCCGTCGGATCGGATCGGAGAAGTCCGTGGCGTCCGGGTCGTAGCCGGCCACGCTCACGACACGGCCGCCCTTCGCCTCGACCGCGTCCCAGAAGAGGCCACGCAGCCCGCGCCCGTAGGGGTCCTTGCGGTAGAGGATCGCGAAGCGCTCGGCTCCCAATGCCCGGGCCTTCTCC
>CALDCK010000062.1 GCA_937937315.1 uncultured bacterium | reverse complement strand
CGCGGCGACGATCGTCACGACCTTCGACGAGTGGCTCACCCAGCCCGCCTACTTCCTGCTCGTCCTTCCCTTCACCGCGCTCCTGGGTCCGACGGAGCTGGCCGTTCGATTGCCTGCGCTGCTCGCGGGTCTGGGGGGCCTCGTGGCTCTGGCCTTCCTCGGGGCACGTCTCCTCGGCCCCCGGGTAGGACTCCTGGCCGCCCTGCTCCTCGCCCTCCAACCCTATTCCTTCTTCTACTCCCAGATGGGTCGGGGCTACAGCCTGGCGGCGGCGCTCTCGACGACGTCGGCTCTGCTGTTGCTTGCCCTCGCAAGGGGAGCCGGCGTCCGGGTAGGCGTGGCCTACGTCGCCGCTCGGGCTCTTGGCGTGTACGCGCATCTTGGGGCCTGCGGGAGCGGTCTCGCCGAGCTGGCCATCGTCTTCGCGGTGGCGCGGCCGGTGGGCAGCGCCGTGTTCCGACGGACCCTGGGCTGGATGGCGGCGGGCGCCGTGGTGTCAGCCCTGGTCTACGCACCGCTGATGGAGGACATGGTCGCCTTCGGCACCCGCTGGACCGGCGAGGCGAGGGGCTCGTGGCTGCGTTCCCTGCCCCTGGTGCTCACCGCCTACGCCGGGGGGCGAGGGGTCTCGATCTTCGCGTGGGTCGCACTCGTCGTGCTGGGCACGACTCTGGCGTGGCGGGCCTCGCGGGTGGCAGGGCTCGTGCTGCTGCTCTGGCCCCTCGGAGTCTTCGCCTTCTACGCCGCGGCCGGGACGGCCCACTATCCCTGGGCCTGGGCGCGCTTTCTCTTCCCCACGCTCCCCGCCTTCGCGCTGGCGATCTCGACGGCGCTCGACGGGCTCGCGAGCAAGCTGGGTGGGCGCAGCCCGGGCCGCCGGCGAGCAGCGCTGGTGGGATCCGTGCTCCTCTTCGTGCTGCTCACCGCGACGAAGACGCCGCGCATCGCCTTCGGGGCCCGGGACGCGGACTGGCCCGCGGTGATCGAACACCTGGAGGCCGCCGGTGTCGATCCGCGCCAGGCCTTCGTTCTGCCTCTGCGCTTCAACGCCTTCGCCCACTACCTGACCCGGCACGAAGGGCTCCCGCCCGGGGAGATCGAGGCCACCCGACTGGTCCCGACCCTCGGCGACGGAGGGACTGCGGCCCTGGCCGATCGGCGTCTCGCCTTCCTCGTCGACGTCGCGACCTTCGACGAGGCGCGCTTCGATTCGCACTTCGAGGTGGAGCGCTTCGGCTCGACGACGCTATTGCTCGCTCGGCCGGAGCTGGACCGCAGCGAGGCCGCGGCCGTGGCGGCGACCCGCGCGGTGGTCGAGCGCGTGGTGGAAGAGCTCGAGACGCTTCCTCGCGGACCGATCTCCTCGGACTGGGTGTACTGGCGGATCGACCGCGCTCACGAGCACGCCTTCGTGCCGGACTCCGACCTCATCGCCGCCTGGGCGTTGCTGGGCAACCTGGCCCGCGCCGAGGGCGATACCGAGACGTTCCAGCGGGCGAGGGCTCGCGTGGCGGCATTGAAGGGGGAGCTGCGGCGACCGTCCCAGGTGCGCGCCTCACCGTCGCTGCTCGGCCTCCACTGGGATCTCCTGTGAGCGTTCCGCTCGCGCGCCGTCGGAAGGCCCCGGGATGGGTGGGAGCCCTGCTCGGTGGACTGATCTCCCTGGGGTGCGATGGCGCGGTCGAGGGGCGGCGCGATCTGCTGCTCGTCACCGTCGACACCCTGAGGGCGGATCGGCTCGGCGCCTACGAGAGCCCCCTCGGGCTCTCGCCGAACCTCGACGCCCTCGCCTCCGAGAGCCAGGTCTTCACCCGGGCCTTCAGCCCGGCCTCCTACACCCTGCCCGCGGTCATCTCCCTGCTCACCGGCCGACAGCCCGACGAGCTGGGGATCCGCGCGAACGTGTCGGTCCTGCGCGGCGGCGTGCCCACCCTGGCGACACGGCTCTGGGCCCAGGGCTGGCGCACCGGCGCAGTGGTCAGCAACGCGGTGCTCCAGAAGCGGGTCGGCCTCCACGTGGGCTTCGACCGCTACGACGACGAGTTCCCCGATTGGGAGCGCAACCGTCGCGTGCCCGAGCGCGTCGCGGCGGATACCACGGATGCGGCCCTCGCGATGCTCGCGTCGTTGCGAGGTGACGGGGACGCGCCGGTCTTCCTGTGGGTGCACTACCAGGACCCCCACGGTCCCTATACGCCGCCGCCGGGCTATCGCGAGAAGTTCATGGCGTCCGAGCGAGAGATGCCCGACGGCACGCGACGCCTCCCCTTCGACGACACCCAGACGGGTCAGGGCGGCATCCCCGCCTACCAGCAGATCGACCAGTCGCGAGAGGTGGCGTTCTACCGGGCGGGCTACGACGGCGAGATCCGTTACGCCGACGAGGAGATCGGCCGCCTGCTGCGCGGCGTGACGGAGCAGGGGCTGATGGATCAACCGGTCGTGGTATTCACCGCCGATCACGGCGAGGCCCTCGGCGAGGGCGACTACTGGTTCGCCCACGGTGAGCACCTCACCGATCCGGTCGTGCGGATTCCCCTCTTCGTTCGGGCGCCGGGTCTCGCCCCGCGGCGCCGGGACGACGTGGCGTCGCTGGTCGATCTCGTTCCGAGCATCACCCGCCTGGTCGGAGCCGACGCGACGCAGGACGACGCCGGGCGCGACCTCTTCGCCGCCGACGCCGAGGAGGACTCGAGTCGGGTGCTCCTCACCACCGGGCGGATCTCGACGGTGCCCCGCGAGGGCCTGATCTCCGGCGGCTATCACTACCTGGTGTCCCTCGGCGAGGACGGCCCCCGCGAGAGCCTCTTCCGCGTCGGCCACCCCGAGGAGGAGATCGGCGCCAGCCACGGCGAGGCGCTCGAGATGCTGCGGGCCGAGCTCGTGGAGCTGAAGCAGCGCTATCACGCCGCCACCGAGGAGGTGCAGTCCCTCACGCCCGAGGAGCTCGAGCAGCTCGAGTCCCTCGGCTACGCCGAGCCCCGACCCCTGGACTGATCGCGCTCCCGCCCTTCTGCGGTCTGCTAACGGATCGCGCCCGAATCCTTGAGCTTCGAGACCTCCTCCGACGCGAAGCCCCAATCGCGCAGCGCCTCGGCGGTGTGCTGGCCCGGATGCGGCGAAGGCCGCTGGATCTTCGGCTCGGTGCGACTGAAGCGCGGCGCCGGCGCGGGCTGGATCCGTCCTCCCTCCTCGACGAAGGTGTTGCGCGCGGCGATGTGCGGGTGGCTCGGCGCCTCTCCCATGTCGAGCACCGGCGCGAAGCAGACGTCGCTGCCCTCCATGATCGCGCACCACTCGTCCCGGCTCTTCGTCTTGAAGATCGCCGTGAGTCGCTCCTTCATCGCCGGCCATTGGTCGCGGTCCATCTGGCGCGGCAGATCTTCCCCGGCGAGGCCGGTCTTCTCGAGCAGCTCGGCGTAGAACTGGGGCTCGATCGAGCCGATCGAGACGAACTTCCCGTCGGAGGTCTCGAAGGTGTCGTAGAAGTGGGCGCCGGTGTCCAGCAGGTTCGTCCCCGGCTCATCGTTCCAGAAGCCGATCTGCCGCATGCCGAAGATCATGGTCATCAGGATGGAAGCGCCGTCGACCATGGCGGCGTCCACCACCTGGCCCTTCCCCGAGGCGCCGCGCTCGACCAGGGCGCAGGCGACGCCGAAGGCCAGGAGCATGCCGCCGCCTCCGAAGTCTCCGACGAGGTTCAGGGGCGCGGTGGGCTTCCCGCCCTTGCGCGCCATCGGCGCCAGGGCTCCGGCCAGGGCGATGTAGTTGATGTCGTGACCCGCCGAGTGGGCGATCGGTCCCTCTTGTCCCCAGCCGGTCATGCGCCCGTACACGAGGCGCGGATTGCGCCCGAGGCAGACGTCCGGTCCGAGGCCGAGGCGCTCCATCACGCCCGGGCGGAAGCCCTCGATCAGGGCGTCGGCTCCCTCGACGAGTCGCAGCGCCGTGGCCACGCCCTCGGGGTGCTTGAGGTCGAGGCCGACGCTGCGCCGACCGCGGTTGAGCAGGTCCCCCGCCGGTCCGTCGGGGGGCACGTCACTCACCGAGCCGGCGCGATCGAGGCGCAGCACATCGGCGCCCATGTCCGACAGCATCATGGCGGCGAAGGGGCCCGGTCCGATGCCGGCGAACTCGACGATCTTGATGCCCGAGAGCGGTCCCATGCGAGGTCCTCCAAAGATGGGCGCCCAGAATAACTCAGGGACGTCCGGGGCCCGCCCTCTCCCTCTCGGCGCGCTCGAGGGCCCCGAGCAGGGGCCGAAGCTTCAGCAGGGCCTCCCGCACCTCGTCGGCCGGATCCGAGTCGGCGACGATCCCGCCGCCCGCGTGCAGCACGGCCCGCCCGCTCAGGACCAGCAGGGTGCGGATGACGACCGAGAGGTCCGCACCTCCCCAGGCGTCGAGATAGCCGATCGCCCCGGAGTAGACCGAGCGCCGCACGGGCTCGAGCCGGTCGAGAAGCTCCATCGCGGCGATCTTCGGGGCGCCGGTCATGGAGCCCGGTGGGAAGGTGGCGGCGACGGCGTCGAAGGCGTCGCGGTCCGGCGCCAGGCGGCCGCGGACCGTCGACACCATCTGGAAGACCGACGCGTAGGCCTCGATCGCCATCAGCTCCGAGACCTGGACGCTCCCGGTAGCGCACACCCGACCGAGGTCGTTGCGAACGAGATCGACGATCATCAGGTTCTCGGCGCGGTCCTTCTCCGATCGGGCGAGGGCCTCGCGGTGGGCCGTATCCAGCGCGGGGTCGTCTCCGCGCGGCGCCGTTCCCTTGATGGGTCGGCTCTCGACCTCGCCCTCGCGGGTGACGCGCAGGAATCGTTCCGGCGAGCTCGAGAGGATCGCCACCTCCGGAAGCTCGAAGAAGCAGGCGAAGGGGGCGGGGTTCGCGTCGCGCAGCGCGCGATAGAGGGCCCACGGGTCGCCCTTCCACGACCGGACGACCCGGGTGGTGAGGCAGGCCTGGTAGACGTTCCCGGCGGCGATCTCCTGCTGGATCGCGTCGACGGACTTGGCGTAGGCGGCGCCGTCGAGGTCCTCGGCACGCGCGGGCTCGGCGTGCTCCCGGAGCCCCGGGGCTCGGGCCGGTGCGGAGAGTGCTCGCTCGATCGCATCCGCCGACGCCCCGGCGCGCTGCCGGGCCTCCGCCTCGAACTCGGACAGGCCCAGCCCGACGGCCCAGGTCCGCCCCGTCCGGTGATCGAAGGCGATCAGTCGATCCACGAGCAGCCAGACGGCGTCCGGGAGCTCCAGGTCGTTCCTTCCGTGGAGACGGTGCACGTCCATCTGCTCGGCGATCTCGTAGCCGAGATAGCCCACCGCGCCCCCGGCAAAGGGCAGGTGGGGGGCCGGCGTCGAAGGCGGCCGGGGCATGAGGGAGCGCAGGAGCGCGAGGGCGTCGCCGCGTTCGCGGTGGTGGCCCGGAGAGAAGCGAGGATCCGCGCCGCGGCGCACCTCGATCTCCAGGGCGTGGCCCCGGATGCGCGCCACCGCGTAGGGATCCGCCCCGACGAAGCTGTAGGCGGCCAGGCCGCCGCCGGGCAGGGCGCTGTCGAGGATCCAGCCGGCGCCGAGAGACCGCAGACGCTCGAAGGCGCACAGGGGATCCGGCGCGTCGTCGAATTCGCGCAGCACACAGGCGGTGTGGGGGGGAGCGGCGAGCACGGGATGTCTCCGGGCTCGGGAGACTACCGCACGCCGGCGTCGAATCGGTGGCGCAGGATCGAGGATCTCCCCCGGGTGCGCTCCGCCCGTGTACGATGCGAGGCTTGTGAGCGACCCCACGAACGACAGGGCGGAGGCCGGCGCGGCCGAGGCTGGTGAATCCCGGGGCGAGGCGCCGACGCCGCCGAGCGAGTCCTACTCCCGCTACGTCCTTGCCGTCCTGGTCGTGGTCTACGTCCTCAACTTCCTCGACCGCCAGATCATCTCGATCCTGGCGGAGGACATCAAGGCCGACCTCGGCATCTCGGATGCGGAGATCGGCTTCCTCTACGGCACGGCCTTCGCGGTCTTCTACGCCGTCTTCGGGATCCCTCTGGGTCGTCTCGCCGACGTCTGGAACCGGCGGGCACTGATCTCCCTGGGGCTGGCCTTCTGGTCGCTGATGACCGCGGTGTCCGGCATGGCGAAGACCTTCCCGCAGCTGGCGGGGCCGTGGCCCAACGTGATCATCAAGCAGATCGC
>CALDCK010000061.1 GCA_937937315.1 uncultured bacterium | reverse complement strand
ACAGCGACCCACAGAAGGGGCGGCTCGTCGAAGAGCAGCTCGACGTGGGCTTCGTCCTGGGCAACGGGACCCACGTGCCAACCCTCGAGACCGCCGAGGTGGCCGACTGCGACGCCTTCGTCGCCGTGAGCTCATCGGACGAGGCGAACCTTGCCGCCTCCCTGCTGGCGAAGAGCGTCGGCGCCCCGCGAACCGTCGTCCGGGTAAAGACATCCGAGGACGTGACGCGCTACGGGCGGCTCTACGAACGCACCTTCCAAACGGACCTCCTGCTCTCGACACAGCTGCTCACGACGACCCGGGTCCTGAACCACGTACTCGGGTACAACACGCTGGAGGTCGAGTACATGGCCCGTGGCGCACTTCAGGTGCGCCGCACCAGCGTCGAGGCGGGCTCGGTCCTCGCCGAGCAACGCCTCGCGGATGCCAAGCTTCCTGAGGACTGTCTGGTCCTGGCCTTCATCTCCAACGGCCGACTGACCGTACCCACCGGGAGCGACCGCGCCCAGATCGGCGACGACGCCCTCGTCATCGGCACGCCCGAGGCCATCTACGAGGTCGAGCGGCGGGTGAGCCGACACGCCCGCCGTCTGGGACTCGTGGTGGTCGCTGGGGGCGGCGCTACTGCCCAGGCCGTCGTCGCGGGGCTCGAAGGACAGGCGAAGCGGCTCAAGATCATCGAAGCCGACCGCCAACGCGCCGAAGAGCTCGCCGCCCAGTTCCCCTGGTGCGACGTCGTCCACGGAGATGCGACGGACATGTCCGTGCTGGCCTCGGAGGGCGTCTCCGGCGCGAGAACCTTCATCGCGCTGACCGGCAACGACGAGACGAACCTCATGGCCTGCCTGCTCGCCCAGGAGCTGGGGGCGCGCAAGCTTACGGCCCTCGTACAGAAGAGCGAGACGTCGACACTATGGCGCAAGGTCGCCGTCCTCGACGTCGTCTCTCCACGCACGACCGCCGCCGAACGGATCCAGGCCTACATCGACAGCAACTACGAGCCCCACATCATCTCCTTCGAGAACGGTGCCGCGGAGTTCGTGCAGCGGACAGTCCACGCACAGAGCCCCGCCGCGAAGGCGCGCCTGGGCGACGTGGAGGTCCCGCAGGGTCTGCTCGTCGCGGCGCTCCTGCGCAATGGTCGCGCCACGATTCCGAAGGGCGACGATCGCCTCGAGGTCGGCGACGACGTCATCCTCTTCGTACGGCGCGCCGAGGCCAGCATGGCCCAGCTCCTCTTCCCCGGTCCGGATCCCGAGTAGGAGAGCCCCGTGAACCTGCGCCGGGTCCTCCGGATCCTCGGGGTCGTGCTCTACGTCCTCTCGGTCGCCCAGCTCGTCCCTCTCGTGTGGTGCCTGTCTCCACTGGCGTGGGATGCGGCGACCGGGCTGCTCGTGGGAGCCGGCATCGGCGCCGCCCTCGGCCTCGTACTCCGCTCGCTGGGAGACGACTCGGGTGAGCTGTACCGACGCGAAGGCGTCGTGGTCGTGGTCGGATCGTGGCTGCTCGCCTCCATCATCGGGGCCGTCCCCTACCTGGCGAGCGGCGCCATCTCGAGCCCCGTCGACGCTCTCTTCGAGTCGGCCTCGGGCTTCACGACCACCGGAGCCTCGATCCTGCACAACATCGAGGCCGTTCCGGCGGCGATCCTCTTCTGGCGGAGCATGACCCAGTGGCTCGGCGGCATCGGCATCGTCGTGCTCTTCGTGGCGCTGCTCTCGGAGCTCGGTCCGGGCGCCCGATTCCTCTTCAAGCTCGAGGTGCCCGGCCCGAAGGCGGAGATCCTCCACGCGCGAGTTCGCGAGACCGCGAGCGCGCTCTTCCGCATCTACCTCGCCCTGACGCTGCTCCAGATCCTGCTCATGCTCCTGCTGGGAGCCAGCCTCTATGACGCCATCGTGCACACCTTCTCTACCGTCTCGACCGGGGGATTCTCTCCCTACACCGACTCGGTGGCCCACTTCTCGCGATCGATCCAGATCGTCATCGCGTTCTTCATGCTGGCGGCAGGCGTCAACTTCGCCCTCTACTACGCTCTCGCCGGCCGACGGGAGCTCGGCGTCCTGCGCGACGTCGAGCTGCGGTTCTACCTGGGCGTGGCGGCGGCAGCCGCCGCCTTCGTGATCATCGACCTTCTCGCGGGGGTCTCCGGTATCTCCCTGGGCGACGCCGTGCTGAACGGGACCTTCCAGGTCGTGTCGCTGCTCACTACGACCGGATTCGCCACGGCGAACTTCGACGAGTGGCCGGGCTTCTCCCATGCCGTGCTGCTCGCGCTCATGTTCATGGGCGGATGCGCCGGCTCCACCGCCGGCGGCACGAAGGTGATCCGCCTCCTGATCGGCTGGAAGGTGGCAATGCGCGAGGTGCGGCTCACCTTCAGCCCCAACTCCGTCATCGCCATCACAGTGGGCGGCCGGGCGGTCCCCGAGGAATCGCTTCGGGCGGTCGTTGCCCTGCTGCTCCTCTGGACTCTCGGCGGAGGGATGGGGGCGCTCCTGCTCTCGGTGGGCGATACGGACATCGTCACCGCCGCCACGGCCTCACTGGCCACGCTCTCCAACATCGGCCCGGGCCTCTCGGCGGTCGGTCCGAACGAGAACTTCGCCTTCTTCGCCAGCTGGCAGAAGCTCGTGATGGTTCTGCTCATGTGGCTCGGCCGCCTCGAGTTCTTCGCGGTCCTCGCCCTGTTCCAGCCCCACTTCTGGCGCCGCTGAGCGCCGCGCCATGATCGATTCGCTCCGCTGATCGGTCCTGGCCAACCCGCGAACCCGCAGCGGGGATCGAAGCAGCCGGAGCCCGGTGGGCATGGCCGCCGCCCGCCGCATCCGCTTCACTCGGGACTGCCCCGCACCCCCCGAGGCCACCCATGAGCGAAGCGTCCGGCTCTCCTGAAACGCACCCCCAGCCTGCATCTGCCCCGGCCGAGCCCGAGCCCTCATGGCAGGGTGACGACCCGCGCGAGCCCCGCCCCGATCTGCTGGAAGACCCCGCACCCTGGCTGCACCGGATGCGCTCCGTGGCACCGGTCAACGAGACGCCCATCGGCATCTGGCGTCTCTACCGCTATGCGGATTGCATGCGCGTGCTGCGCGAGCTTCCGGCCGGCGTGCGGCGAACCGACGGGTCGCCAGGACAGGCGGCCATGGGCGGTGGCGGTCTCTCCGGAGAAGGCGGTCAGTTCATGCTCCAGCAGGACCCGCCCAACCACACGCGGCTCCGCAAGCTGGTGAGCAAGGCGTTTACACCGCGCGCCATCGAACACTGGCGACCGCGCACACGCGAAATCGTCGACGAGCTGTTGACGCCCGCTCTGGAAGCCGGCGAGCTCGAGGTGATGGGCGGCCTGGCGCTACCGCTTCCCAGCCAGCTGATCTGCGAGATGATGGGCGTACCCGTCGAGGACCGGAAGCTCTTTACCGACTGGACCACGCGCGGCATCCACATCCTGCGCGCGGAGTTCCTTTCGGAGGAGGAGCGGGCCGACGTGCAGGATGCGATCCTGCACCTGGCCGACTACTTCAACGCACTGATCGCCAAGCGGCGAAACAGCCTGACCGACGACCTGCTCTCGGTGATGATCCGGGCCGAGGAGGAGGGCGACCGCCTTTCTCCCGACGAGCTGCTGGTGCAGTCGATCGGCCTTCTGGCAGCCGGATTCGAGACCACCGTCGGCCTGATCGGCCTGGGTGCAAAGAATTTCGCCCGCTTCCCGGACGCTGCCGCGCAGCTTCGCGCCGAGCCGGGCGCGATCACCACGGCGGTGGAGGAGTGCCTGCGCTTCGAGGGCCCGATCGGCATGACCACACGGGTGCTGCACGCAGCAGCCGAGTTCGACGGCCGTGTGATCCCGAAGGAAACGACGGTCTGGCTGTCACTCTGGTCGTCCAATCGCGATCCCGCAGTCTTCCAGGATCCCGACCGCTTCGACATCACCCGCGACCCGAACTCGCATCTGGCCTTCGGCGGGGGCGTGCACCAGTGCCTCGGTGCACACCTGGCGCGCATGGAGACCCAGGAGGCGCTGGGGGCCCTGGTCCAACGCACATCGCTCCTCGAGCCGCGCTACGACCGCGTCGAGTGGGGGCCCTCCCTCTTCCGCGTGCCGGCATCGCTGCCCATGGGGCTGCGCGCGGCCTGAGCCCGCCAGGTGCGACGAACGCGAAGGCTGACGTGCATTGCCGCCGCAGTGGTCGGCCTCGCCTGCGGCTCGGACTCGCCCGCCCCGACGTCTCCGGCCGAAGTGATCAACGTGGTCTGGATCGTCCTCGACGCGCTGCGGGCAGACCACCTGTCGGCCTACGGCTACGAACGCCCGACCTCGCCGGCAATCGACGCGCTGGCGGCTCGCGGAGTGCTCTTCGAGAACCACTGGGCCCAGGCTCCGAACACGATCTGGTCGGTTCCCTCCTACATGACGGGGCGCTTCGAACCGGTCTTCTACCAGGATCCGAGGCACCTCGATCTCTGGTTCCTCCGCGACCCGCCGGCCGGCGAAGTCCTCGTGTCCGAGATCTTTCGAGGGAGCGGATACGCCACGGCGATGTTC
>CALDCK010000060.1 GCA_937937315.1 uncultured bacterium | reverse complement strand
CCTCGTCGCCCAGAGCCTCCACCGCCGCCGTGCGCACGGCGGGGGACGGATCGTTCACGGCCAGGTCGACCACGTCGGGAAGGGCCTCGCCTTCGGTCTCCATGTCGCCGACGGCCTCGGCCCGAACCCTCGGGTCCGGGTCCACCAGCGCGGCTGCGGTCTCCGGGTCCTGGACGGCCGGGGCACGCAGCGAAACGCGCTCCCCCCGTCGCGGCTCTCGGAAGCCGGACTCGCGTGCCACGCGCTCCGACAGACTGCCCGAGCGGCCCGCGTCGTCCCCACTCGCCCGCTCGTCCTCGCTCGCGACGCGGCTCCCCTCGACCCGGTCTCCGGTCCCGGATCGAGCGCTGGCTGCCGCGCCGACCCGGACGAGGGCGACCTCGTGGACACCGGCACCGGCATCGAAGCGGTAGTCGATGCCGTAGGGCGTCGGCGCCAACAGGGCCCCAATGGCGTCGGCGAGCGGCACGTCGGTCAGCCGCAGGGTGACACGACGAGGCTCGACGCTCTGCGCATCGATCTCGAAGCCGGCACGCTCCGCCAGCTGCTCGAGCACCGCGAGCTCGAAGGCGTCGTGGGCCGCGAGCCGGACCCCGGCGGCGGTCAGCTCCACGACGGCGCGACCTCGCGCGGGGAGCGCCAGGGCCTCGCCCGCGATTTCCGGCCGGGCATTGCGGGTCGTCCCGACGGACGGCTCCGACGTCGCAGGCACCGTATTCTCACAGGTACAGCCCGAGGAGAAGGGGCCGACGATCAGCAGGAGCAGCGCGGCGAAGACGTGGGGGGATCGCACGACCCGAAGTCTAGCGCCCGCGCCCGAGGCCCCCGACCTCGAGCGCCCCGAAACAGAGCGCGCCCGGGAGAGATCCTCCCGGGCGCGCCGTGGGACACGAAGTCCCAGATCTCGTAGAGACCTCGTAGAGACCAGCCGCGGCTAGACGTCCCCCGGGATGAAAACCGCGAAGGGCTTCTTGGCGTTGAGACTGCCGTTGTCGAGGATCCCCTCGACGTCCATCTCCTCGTCGCCAAAGGATCCGGCACCGACGAGCTTCGACGCCTTGACCGTGTTGGGGCAGGACTCCCCCTCGATGTCCTTGTACTTGATCTCGAGCTTGCCCGACATCTCGGCATCGACACTTCCCTCGCAGTCGATCTCGACCGTGCCGAGAGCCGTCGCCGACTTCGTCTCCTCGCCCTTCGTCGAGAAGAGCGGCCCGATCTCGTCGAAGGTGATCCGGCCGATCTCGTCGCCGGCCATGATCGGATCGGTGTTGAAGATCTGGATCGGGATAGGCTCCCCGAGGGCGCCGCAATCGACGATCAGGAAGACCTTCTCCTTCTTCCCGAGCGGCTCGTCGGTGCAGACCTCGGCGATGTCCTTGATCTTGAAGCTCTCGGAACGGACCTTCAGGTCTCCGTTGTTCTTCTCCTGCTGGTAGAGAACCTTGCCGCTCAGGGACAGCTCGTGGGCGCTGACCTGGGCGCTCGCGATCGCAGGCAGCAGCAGGCCGGCCGCGAAGGCCAGACCTGCGATGCTACGCAGTGAATTCCTATTCATGATGCCTCTCCTCATACACGTTGGTGAACCCCGCCATGGACGGTACGCCTCGCCTTCTGATGGCAACACTGCGTACATATCGGCTTCGGACCTTTGCAGATCCCGTTTCCTGTGGCAACGCATCGGATCGCCCATCGAGACGTCGCGCGGCCCGGCCCTGGGGCGCGCTGCACTGCGCTGGGGCGTTTGCATCCGTCCGGAGTCCAAGCCAGCCGCGGGCTCCCCTCAGGGCGCCTCTCCGGAGATCTCCCGCAGCAGAGCCTCGAAGCGCGGCGACGTTCGCAACGCAGCGCGAGCCGCGAGCCGCAGGCGATCGATGGCGTCGTCCGGGAGCTGAAGGCTCGTAGACAGGCGGTTCAGGTAGGCGCGCTCGGATTGGCTCGCCACGTCGAGGAAGCTCGCCTCGATCAGCTCGAAGCGCAAGGGCGGATCCCAGCTCCCGGTCGTGAGGTTCCAGTGCTCGAAGGTGCGGCGCAGCAGCTCGATCGTCTCGAAGTTGTAGCGATTGACCTGGGCGCTGGTGGCGGCGTCGAGGATGAAGCCCAGGGAGGGCAGGACGTCGGCGCGCTCCCACTCGACGTCGGGCGTGGTCTGTGCGTTCACCACCACCAGCACGAACCAACGCATCGGGTTGTCGGCCGGGCGTGACGCCGGCGGCTGGCCCCGCTGGACCCAGGCCTCGAAGGGCCCGCGCACCCCCAGATTGTCGGAGATCCCCCCATCCACGAGCCGGACGTAACGGCGCCCCGGGTCCGCGTAGGTGAGCAGGTTCCGACCGTTCACGTACTCGCGATCGAGCTCGCGCCGACGCTCCCGCTGCGCGTTCACCCAGGCCGGCGGCTCGAAGCCGCAGTCCGAGTAGTTGCGCAGGGTGATCGGGGAGAGCAGGAGCGGAACCGCCGCCGACGCGGCCACGGCCCGGGAGATCGGATAATCGGAGAGATCGGAGCAGAGGTAGTCGAACTGGTCCTGGGTGAAGGCGAAGGGGCTGCCGGTCACGAGATCCGTGGCGTGGATCGACACGAAGGGGCCGTCACTCCGCGCGAGATCACCAAAGGTCGCGTGATCGAAGAGCACCTCGTCGTAGTAGTCCGCCGCGAGGTCACTGCGCGCCCAGTAGGGGGAGAAGAGCTTCAGCCAGTTGAGGGGCCAGAGGAGACGGACCAGGAGCCCGCCCTGCATCTCCCGGCGCAGCATGCGGTCCTCGAAGTCCTTGAAGATCCCGCGGCCATGGAGCCCCAGATAGGCCGCCGTGAAGCTCCCCCCGGAGACGCCCGAGACGGCGTCCACCTCGTCGATCAGTGAGCGCTGCGCGCCGTCGAAGGTGAGGGTCGTGTCGGCGAGCTCCTCCAACGCCCCGTAGGCGAAGGCCGCCGCCCGCGTGCCCCCGCCCGACAGGGCCAGCATCAGCACGAGCTCGTCCGAGTCCTCGGCCGACGCCTGTCGCGTCGCGCGGTAGCCCCCCTCTCGATCCCATTCCTCGAGGGGACGATTGACCGGGAAGTAGGTCCCGCAGGCCGACGTCGACACCCCGACGATCGCCGCGAGCAGCCCCTGTGCGAGTCGAGGGATCACGGCCCCGGAGCATGGCGTCCGCACCGGCTTCGCGCACCCCGGAGGCGTTCGCGCCGCCCGGCGCAGGTGCGGGCGGGTCCCGAACGGAGCCGGGTTGAACAGGTTGAAGGAATTTGATCGGGTTATACTGAGCGCTATGCCCCCCGCCCTCGCCGACGTCCACCCCTTCGATCCGGCGATTCTCGAGGCCCCCTGGAGCTACTACCGACAGCTCCGCGCCGAGGCGCCGGTCTACCAGGATCCCCACACCGGCATCTTCCACATCGCCAGCTACGAGCTCGTCCTCGAGGCCCTCAAGAACCACGGCGTCTACTCGAACCGCTTCGCGCCGTCCATGGGCGGCTCCCTCGCCGGCGACTCGCCGGACCCGGAGCTCCAGGAGCTGGCCGAGCGCGCCTACCCCGCGGTCGACACGATGCTCACGGCGGATCCGCCGGAGCACAAACGCTTCCGGGGCCTGGTGAACAAGGCCTTCACGCCGCGGCGGGTCGACCGAATCGCAGCGGGGATCGAGACCCTCGCCGACGAGCTCATCGACGCCTTCGAGCCCGACGGCGAGTGCGAGGTGGTCTCTCAGTTCGCGGTGCAGCTCCCCCTGACCGTGATCGCCGACCAGCTCGGTGTGCCCCGGTCGGACCTGGCCCAGTTCAAGCGCTGGACCGACGGCTTCACCGCCCAGCTCTCGGGTCTGGCCAGCGGAGAGGACGCGGTGGAGGCGGTGAAGCGCATCCTCGAGTACCAGCAGTACTTCGCCGCCCGACTCGAGGAGTGCCGGGCGGCACCGCGCGACGACATCATTTCCGACCTGGTCCGGGCCCGGATCGATGGCGAGCGCCCCCTCGACGTCGCGGAGAGCCTGTCGATCATCCAGCAGCTCCTGGTCGCAGGGAACGAGACGACCGCTGCGAGCATCGCCGAGGGCCTCCTTCTGCTGATCCAGAACCCGGACCAGCTGGCGATCGTGCGGGAGGACCCGGAGGTCATCCCCAACCTGGTGGAGGAGGTGCTCCGCCTCACCTCGCCCACGGCCAACATGTGGCGCAAGGCGAAGAAGGCGAGCGTCCTGGGCGGCGTGGAGATTCCCGAGGACTCGATGATCCTGCTGCGCTACGCGTCGGCAAACCGGGACGAGAAGCGCTTCGAGGACCCGGATCGCTTCGACGTGCGCCGCCACAATGCGGGGGAGCACCTGGCCTTCGGACACGGCGTCCACTTCTGCCTCGGAGCCATGCTCGCCCGCAAGGAGATGGACCTCGCCTTCCGCAAGCTGCTGGGGCGACTCGACGGGCTGCGCCTGGCCCCCGGGCACGGGGCGCCCCGGCACAAGCCGAGCGTCCTCCTGCGCGGGCTCGCGGAGCTCCACATCGCTTTCGATCGGAGGAGCTCATGAGCGATCCCCTGCGCGCGGTCCTCGTCTGCGGCGGCCGCTACCACGACATCGACTACGCCCGGACCGAGCTGCTGAAGCTGCTGGGCGAGACGCCCGAGATCCGGACCCGGGTGTTCGAGGACTACCGGGACACGAAGGCCATCGCCGAGGCGGACTTCCTGGTCACCTACACCTGCGACCTCCGGCCCTCGGCCGAGGAGCAGGACGCCCTCGCCGCCTTCGTAAAGGGTGGCGGGCGCTGGTTCGCCCTCCACGGGACGAACTCGGTGCTCGACATGCTGGCGGGAGGCGTCGCCACGCCGCGGACCTTCCCGACGTTGATGGAGACCCTCGGCAGCCAGTTCATCGCCCACCCGCCGATCGCTCCCTATCAGGTGACGGTCAGCGCACCCGACCACCCCCTCGTGTCGGGCATCGAGCCCTTCGAGGCCGAGGACGAGCTCTATCTCTGCGAGTACCACGGGGAGATCCTGCCCCTCCTCGAGACCCGTTTCACCGGCCAGGCGACGGGCTTCGCCGAGGCCGACTGGCCCGAGGACGAGCCGCGGCTGGTGATGTACCTGCACCCGGTCGGAGCGGGGAGCGTGCTCTACCTCACCCTCGGCCACTGCCGAGGCCACTACGACATGCGCCCGGTGATGGACTACTACCCGCGCGTCGAGCGAGGCTCGTGGGAGCTGCCCGTCTTCTACGACCTCGTGCGACGCGGACTGCGCTGGGCATCCGAGGCGCGAAGCGACTGACCCGGCACGGCCCGATCCTGTCCAGCGAATGGAGCGATCGATGAGCGAGAACCTCGAAGCGAGTGAGACGCGCCCGAGTGTCCAGGAGGTGCTCGACGTCGAGCGCAACGCCGTGCCGAAGAGTCTGCGCGAGACGAGGCCTCTGGACCTCGGAACCGGGACGATCGGCACGGAGCAGTACACCTCGCGGGCCCATCACGATCTCGAGATGGAGAGGATGTGGAGCCGGGTATGGCAGATGGCCTGCCGCGAGGAGGAGATCCCGAAGGTCGGCGACCACATGCTCTACGAGATCGGAGACACCTCGCTCATCATCGTCCGATCCGCCGAGTCGACCTTCAAGGCCCTCCACAACTCCTGTCTGCATCGCGGCATGACCCTGCGTGCTCGCGGCGGGAACGCCCACGCCTTCAAGTGCCCCTTCCACGGCTTCACCTGGAACCTCGACGGCACCCTGAAGGAGATCCCCTGCCGCTGGGACTTCCCCCAGATCGCAGACAGCGAGTTCTCCCTGCCCGAGGCTCGCGTGGGGCGTTGGGGGGGCTTCGTCTTCGTGAACCTCGACCCGGACTGCGGGCCCCTCGAGGAGTACCTCGGCCCGATCCCCGAGCACTTCGCGCCGTGGCGCTTCGAGGAGCGGGTCCAGGTGGCCCACGTCCAGAAGCACATCCCGGCGAACTGGAAGGCGGTGAGCGAGGCCTTCATGGAGTCGTTCCACGTCCGCACGACCCACCCTCAGATCATGCCCTACCTCGCGGACACCAATACCCAGTACGACGTCTACGACGACCACGTGAACCGCATGATCTCGATGATGCTCGTTCCGAGCCCCCACGTGGCCGAGAAGACCAACGCCCAGCAGTCCGTCGACGCCATCATCGGGCCCGGTGTGATCGCCGTGCCCGAGGGCCGCACGGCCCGGGAGTTCATGGGCGAGATGTGGCGCAGCACGCTCAAGGAGAGCGGCTACGACGCCTCGGATGCCACGGACAGCGAGCTCCTCGACGCCATCCAGTATCTGGTCTTCCCGAACTTTTCGCCCTGGGGCGGCTACCAGCGCAACATCGTCTACCGCTTCCTGCCCAGCGGCAACGACCCCGACTCGTGCATCATGGAGGTGCGTCTGCTCGGGCTCTTTGGCGAGGGGCAGGCGCCGGAGCCGGCAAAGCTCCGGGTGTTGGGCCCCGACGACGACATCATGGAGGCCACCGAGCTCGGTGCTCTCTGCCCCATCTTCAAGCAGGACATGGCGAACCTGCCGCGCGTCCAGCAGGGACTGCGCGCGAGCCGCAGCCGCACCGTCAACCTGGCCCAGCACCAGGAGGTGCGCATCCGGCACTTCCACCAGACGCTCGAGAAGTACCTGGCCCGGGAGGCCTAGCCGGCCCCCCTCGCTCAGACGTCCTCGAGCTCGAGCAGGGCGTCCAGGGTCTGGCGGCGGCGGATCGGCTTCACCGCGCCGCCGTCGAGCAGGAGCTCCGGGGCGAGGGGGCGCGTGTTGTAGTTGCTCGCCATCGATGCCGCGTAGGCGCCGGCGTCGTGGAGCACGATGTAGTCACCGACGGAAGCCGCCGGGAGCTCGCGAGGGACGACTACGCCGCCTTCGGCCTGGGTGAAGACGTCGCCGGATTCGCAGAGAGGCCCCCCGACGACCGTCGGCTCGGTGGGTCCTTCGACGCGAATGCCTTCGCGGTTCACGATCGAGATCGCGTGATAGCTGCCGTACATGGCCGGGCGGAGGAGGTTGTCGAAGCCGGCGTCGACCACGACGAAGCGATTGGGACCGACACGCTTCGAGGCCCGGACCTGGGCAACCAGCACGCCGGACTCACCGACGAGGAAGCGGCCGGGCTCGATCTCCAGAGAGACCGGGTGGCCCACGATCGAAGCCACCTCGTCGCGGGCGGCCGCCCACAGGCCATGCAGGGCGGCGGTGTCGAAGGCGGCATCGTCCTCGCGATAGGGGATGGGAAGGCCCCCGCCGCCGGAGATGCCGCGCACGTCCACACCGAGGGCGCGGACCTGGGCGACCATCGCATCACAGACCTGCTTCAGGTGTTCGAAGTCTGCGCCCGAGCCGATGTGCATGTGGAGCCCAACGAGGTCGAGCCGGTACTTCTCGATGTGCCGCAGGGCCTCGTCCAGATAGCCGTGCCAGATCCCGTGCTTGCTCCACTCGCCGCCGGTGTTGGTCTTGCGGCTGTGGCCGTGGCCGAAGCCGGGGTTGACCCGGATCCAGACGCGATGCCCGGGGCGACGCCGTCCGACCTGCTCGAGCATCTCCGGCGATCCCGCGTTTACCGGCACATCCAGATCGAGGATGCGGTCGAGGGTCGTCTCGTCGAGGACGTCGGCGGTGTAGACGATCCCCGCCGGCTCACCCTCGGCGTCGAAGCCGGCGCGCACGGCCCGCTCGATCTCGCCGAGGGAGACGGCGTCGACCACGCAGCCCTCCTCGCGCAGGAGCTCGAGCAGGTGCACGTTCGACGAGGCCTTCTGCGCGTAGCGGATGACGTCGAAGCCGCGCAGGGACGCGACCCGCTCGCGGATCACGCCCGCGTCGTAGAGGTAGTAGGGGGTGCCGTGCTCGTCCGCGAGACGCGTGACGAGCCCGGGATCGATCGCCTTCATGGGGATCCTCGCCCGATCAGTCTACCGGGTCTCAGACCGGCGTCAGCCCCAGCGTCAGGGGCTCTCCGTCGATCGACACCTCGCGCACGTGGGCGCCCTCGGCGGGCCCCTCATCGAATGCGATCTCCGCGGCCAGGGTCTCGCGGGCGAGCAGGTCGACGCGCGGTCGCACCGCGTCGAGCAGCGCTGGAGTGCCACCGATCGTGAGGTGGATGCGGCCGGCGTACTCGAGATCGAGCTCCTTGCGGAAGGTCTGCACGCGGTTCAAGACCTCCCGGAAGCGCCCCTCCTCCACGAGCTCCGGGGTGAGCGCCGTGCGCAGCGCCACCACGCCGGCCGTACCGGCCGCTGCCGCGAAGCCCTCGCGCGCCTCGAGGCCCACCGCGATCTCGTCGGGCCCGAGGTCGATCTCATCGCCTTCGACCACGACGCGCACCCGACCCTCGGTCTCGAGCTGGCGCAGCAGCGACGCGCCGTCGGCGTCGGCGAGGGCGGCCTTCAGCTTCGGCATGCGCTTGCCCACGCGGGGGCCGAGCGCCCGGAAGTTCGGCTTCACCTGATAGGTCACGTAGTCGTCCGCATTCTCGACGAAGCGGATCTCGTGGACGTTGAGCTCGTCGCGCATCAGTTCCCGGTGCTCGGCGAGGTCCGCCTCGAGGGCAGGGTCGGCGAGGACGATCTCCGCGCCCTCCAGGGGCTGACGCACCCGCAGCTTCTTCGCCGTGCGCACTTGCAGGCCCAGGGAGACGATCTCCCGGACCGCCGCCATGCGGCGGGAGAGATCCTCGTCGATCGCCCCGAGGTCGGGCTCGGGATAGGCGGCAAGATGCACACTCTCTTCCCGGTCGGCGCCGAAGGGACGGCCCACCAGGTTCTGCCACATCTCCTCCGCCGCGTGGGGAATGAAGGGAGCGACGAGCCCCGCCAGGGACGTGAGGCACTCGTAGAGGGTCCAGTGGGCATCGAGCTTCTCCGGCGCGAGGCCAGGCGCCCAGAAGCGGTCGCGGTTGCGGCGGACGTACCAGTTCGACAGGGCGTCCACGAAGCCCGTGAGAACCCCGGTGGCCTCGTAGACCCGGTAGGCATCCATGTTCTCGATGACGTCGCGGGTCGCGATGGCGAGCTCCGAGAGGACCCAGCGATCGATCTGCGCCCGCTCCGAGACCGGCCGCCGACCGGATTCGTCGGTCGGGTCGAAGCCGTCGATGTCGGCGTAGATCGAGAAGAAGGCGTACACGTTGCGCAGCTTCATCGGAAGCTCACGCTGCGTCGCCCGCACACCCGAGAGGGAATGGCGGGTGGGATTCCAGGGGGGGTTCGAGGAAAAGAAGAACCAGCGGAAGGCGTCGGCGCCGGGCGCGGCGGAGCTCGGATCGTCCACCCAGACCTTCGCTTCGACCTCGAGCGCCGGGACCTCCCGGGGCATGACGTGGGTTCCCTTCGGCGCGCGCTCCACCCCGAGCGCCGCGGCGTCCTTCGGTGCGAGATGGATCACCCGCCGCGGCATGGCCACGGGGCGCAGCTCGAGCTCGAGGCCCTCGTCTCCCTCCCGGTGGACGCGCACCTTCGCCGACTCGCCCCGCAGGTCGAGGCCCTCGAAGTCCTCGCGGGCGATCGTCGCGATCCCCTTGTCGGGGGTGTCGCCCTCGGGCTCGACCACCGCGAACTCCAGGCGGACCCGGTCGAGGATGACGTCCGGGGGTGTGTAGTTGCCCTTGCTCTTCGACTCCTTCTTCCCGTAGCGGTCGGCGACGATGCCGAGGACGATGCAGGTTTCGAAGGGGTGCGGCTTCTCCCGCTCGGGGAAGAGAAGCGTCGAGATCCAGAGCAGGGAGTTGAACCAGCCCCGGGTCTGGTCGATCGCCTCGGAGATGAAGTGGGCCGGAAAGTTCGCGGCGAACTCCTCCTCCCCCTGCTGGGGGTAGCCCCACTGAGCGAAGGGCATCGCGCCGGAGTCGAACCAGGCGTCGATCACCTCGGGGACGCGTCGGTAGACGCCGGGCTCGCCCTCCCGGGTCCAGGTCACCTGGTCGATCCAGGGCTTGTGCACCTTCAGGTGGGGAGAGATGGAGGGATCCGCGGCACGCGCCGCCTCGAAGGCGTCGAAGGCGTCCGGGGCGCGCTCGAGGATC
>CALDCK010000059.1 GCA_937937315.1 uncultured bacterium | reverse complement strand
TACGACCTCGCCCAGCTCCGCGCGGTCGCCGATGCCATCCCGATTCCGGTGATCGCATCGGGGGGCGGAGGCAGCGCCGAGGACCTGGCCGCCGCGCTCCAGGACGATCCGGAGGGAGGTCACTGCCAGGCCGCCCTGGCCGCCTCGATCTTTCACTTTCGGGAGACCACGATTCCCCAGGTGAAACGGCGACTCGCGGAGCTCGGTGTTCCGGTTCGCCCCCCCGCTGGTTGATGGTGCCCCCCCCCTGCGCTAGCCTCGCCGGCTATCGTCAATCGTTGGGAAGTGCCCGAGTTTCCGCGACTTTTGCCGCTCTGCGTCATTGCAGAACGGCATCTTGAGCAGCGCTGGAGCGGCCCTTGCTGAGTTCGATCGACCGTCTCGCTGGAGCGTGATCCCCACGAGGTTGGAACCAGACACCCCTCCTCGAGGAATCGAGGCGAATTCGACACATCCGATCGACATTTAAGGTCGATCTCTGCCACTCAAACCCGAAGCGCGCGGTGCGTGGTTTCGGAGCCGAGGGAGACCGAAACCGCGCATGCCGGTGATCAAGATCCGCGACAACGAGCCTTTCGAAGTCGCGATGAAGCGCTTCAAGAAGCAGTGTGAGAAGGCTGGAATACTCAGCGAGCTGAAGCGCCGCGAGTACTACGACAAGCCCAGCATCCGGAAGAAGAAGAAAGCCGCGGCAGCGAGAAAGCGGGCCCTCAAGAAGATGAGGCGAATGGCTCGCTGATCGGGGAGCGTAGGACTTTGGGTCGAATCCCGGACGAGATCATCCAGAGGATCCGAGACCACACGGACGTGGTCGACCTCGTCGGGCGATCCGTCGCGTTGAAGCGAGCGGGCCGGAACCACAAGGGCCTGTGCCCGTTCCACGACGAGAAGTCGGCGTCGTTCAACGTCAACCCTGACCGCCAGACCTTCTATTGCTTCGGTTGTCACGAGGGAGGAGATGTCTTCTCCTTCCTGATGAAGACCGAGAACCTGACCTTCGCCGAGGCCGCTCGTAGCCTGGCCCGGGATGCCGGGATCGAGGTGCCGGAGACCGGTGGCGGCCCCGGGCGCGGGATCTCGGAGCAGCTCTACTCGGCGAACACGACGCTGCTCGAGCGCTTTCGCAGTGAGCTGGCGCGGTCCGACTGTCCGGGTGGGCCCTATCTCGAACGCCGTGGCCTCGCCCCGGAAGACGTCGAGCGCTTTCAGATCGGCTTCGCACCGGATGCCTGGGACACCGCCGTGGCGGCACTGTCCGCGGCGCAGATTCCCGCAGAGATCGGTGAGAAGGCGGGTCTGCTTCAGCGCCGCGAGCGCGGCGGCCACTACGACCGGCTGCGCGGCCGCGTCATTTTTCCCATCCAGGACGTGCGCGGCCGGGTGATCGGCTTCGGAGGCCGGGCCATCGGTGCGGACCAGGAGCCGAAGTACCTGAACACGCCGGAGACGCCGATCTTCCGCAAGCGTGAGGCGCTCTACGGCTTCCCCCAGGCCCTCGATCCGATCCGCCGATCGGGGCGGGCGGTCGTCGTCGAGGGATACTTCGATCAGATCGCGCTGTGTCGCGCCGGCATCGGCGAGGCCCTGGCCACCTGCGGCACGGCGCTGACGACGGACCACGCCCGCAACCTGCGCCGCCGCACCCAGCGGGCGGTGCTGCTCTTCGACGGCGATGCAGCCGGAGAGCGCGCCATGCTCCGCGCCCTCGAGGCGTTGCTTCCTTCAGGGCTGCGCGTCCACGCCGCGCTGCTCCCGTCGGGCGACGACCCGGACAGCCTGCTCGAGCGCGAGGGACCGGATGCGCTGCGCACCCTGGTGGACGCCGCGCCGGCAGCCCTCGACGTCGCCATCGATAGAGCCGTCGCGACCGGTCACGAAACGCCGGAGGCGAAGGCTGACGCGGTCGAGAACGTGGCGCCGCTTCTCGCCCTGGTGCCCTCGGCGATCGAGCGCTCCGAGTACTGCGCCCGGCTGGCACTGGCCGTGGGGACCGAGGCGCGTCATGTCGAGGCCGCCGTGGCTCGGGCGGCGCGCGGCGAGGACCCGCGCGAGGCGGTGCCGATCGGGCCGCGACGCACGGGTCCCGAAGAGCGCCACCTGCATCAGCTCGCCCGGAGCCTGGTCGAGCACCCCTCCCTTGCGATCCGGATCCCCTCGGACGAGCTGCCGGGCCTGGTCTCGGGAGGCCCCGTCGCCGAGCTGGTTCGCTGCCTCGTCGAGGCCGCCGCCGAGGACCGCGGTGTCGCGATCTCGGAGCTCGAGGACCGTCTCTCGGAGGAGGCGCGCAACCTGCTGCGCGCCCTCGCCATCGTCGACTCCCCCCTCGACGAGGCCGCGGCTGCCCAGACCGTGGAAGATACGATCCGCTGGTTCCGCGATCAGGAGCTGAAGCGCCGGGAGCAGGAGATCACGCGTCGCCTGCGCGATCCCTCCGCCGACGAGGACGAGAAGCGCCGTCTCCTCGACGAGCGCCAGCAGCTGCTGCAGCGCAAGCGCCAGCTCGCCAGCTCGGCGGCGGTGCCCGACGCCACGGCGGTCCCACCGTCCTGATCCGATTTTCTATTGGTCAATGCCAAGGAGCCCCCCCCATGCCCCCCAGCGCCCCCCGAAGCCCGGAATCCCCGATCGCACCGCGCCGCGTCCCCCACAAGGACGCGCTTGGCGTCGCTGGTGACGGGGAGGCCGCGCCGAAACGGGCGGCGAAGTCCAACGGCGCCGGGAAGTCCGGGACGGCGGGCGACGGTGCCTGGATTCGGACCGAGACGCGGCAGCTCGAGGGCGTCCGCAAGCTCGTGGCCCAGGGAAGGCGCCAGGGCTACGTGACGATTCCGGATCTCTCCCGCGCCCTGCCACGTCAGCTCTCCGACACGGAGACCCTCGCCGAGGTCCGTGCCATCGTGGACGAGCAGGGCATTCGCGTCATGCAGACCCACAAGCCCGTGACCGCGCCGCGTCGCTCGAGCGTGGACGACGCGCCCACGAACGACCCGGTCCGGGTCTACCTGCGCGAGATGGGGCAGGTCTCCCTTCTCACCCGCGAGGGTGAGGTGGAGATCGCGATGCGGATCGAGTCGGGCGTGCACGACCAGGAGCGATCGGTGCTCGGCAGCCCATTTGGCGTTCGAGAGCTGCTCCGCGTCGGAGAAGAGCTGAAGCGCAACCGCATCGAGCTGAAGACCGTCATCGACGGGCTCGACGACCTCGAGCCGGTACATACACCCGAGGAACGTCGTCGCGACTTCTTCGTGAAGCTGGCCCGCATCCGGCGTCTCGACGCGGAGGTGGCGAAGAAGTGCGCCTCGATCGCGAATTCGCGCACCAGTGACGACACGCGCAAGCGTCTGCGCACCGAGGTCGACGAGCTCTACGGACAGATCGTGGAGATCGCGCGGGAGCCGCGTTTCTCGAAGGCGCGCATCGCGACCCTCAAGGAGGAGTTGATCGAGCACGGGAAGGAGCTCCGGCGCTACGCCGGCCGCGCGCGGCGGATCACCCAGCCCTTCTCCGTCTCGCCCGACGAGTTTCGCCGGCTCTCCGCCCTGGCGGGGCGTCGCAGCCGCAAGGGACAGGAGGCTCTCGCCGAGCTCGGGGGAGACGCCGAGAGGGTCACTCATGCGGCAGAGCGCCTCGAGGAGATCGACCGGGCGTCGAGAAAGCTCGAGGGTGAGATCCGCATGACGCGCGTCGAGGTGAATGCCGCCCTCGAGCGTCTGGCGGCGTCCACCGAGCGCACCCACGCCGCGAAGAGCGAGCTGGTAGAGGCGAACCTGCGGTTGGTCGTGTCGATCGCGAAGAAGTACACGAACCGCGGGCTTCAGTTCCTGGATCTGATCCAGGAGGGCAACATCGGCCTGATGAAGGCCGTCGACAAGTTCGAATACCAGCGCGGCTACAAGTTCTCGACCTACGCGACCTGGTGGATCCGGCAGGCGATCACACGAGCCATCGCGGATCAGGCCCGCACGATCCGGATTCCCGTCCACATGATCGAGACGATCAACAAGCTGGTGCGGGCGCAGCGCTTCCTCGTTCAGATGCTCGGCCGGGAGCCTACGCCCGAAGAGCTCTCGACGAAGATGGAGCTGCCGCTCGAAAAGGTGCGGATGGTCCTGAAGATCGCGAAGGAGCCGATCAGCCTGGAGACGCCGGTGGGCGAGGAAGAGGACAGCCACCTGGGCGACTTCATCGAGGACAAGAACGCGGTGTCGCCCCAGGAGGCGATCGTGAGCAGCAACCTCGCTGCCAACACCCGCAAGGTGCTGTCGACGCTCTCGCCCCGCGAGGAGCAGGTGCTGAAGATGCGCTTCGGGATCGGCGAGCGTGCGAACCACACCCTCGAAGAGGTCGGGCAGGATTTCGAGGTCACCCGCGAGCGGATTCGTCAGATCGAGGCGAAGGCGCTGCGCAAGCTGCGCCACCCCAGCCGCAGCCGGCTCCTGAAGAGCTTCACCGAGGGCTAGCGCTAGAGGCCGAGCTTCTCGATCCAGCGCGCGTAGTCGCCGTCATAGCCCACCTGGCCCTGGCGCAGGGAGACCTTCTCGCGCAGTGCGGCCAGGGTCTTGGCGTCGATGGGCGGCTGCTGCTCGATGTCCGCGGCGATCGCTTCGGCGCGCTCTCGAGCGTCGGCGCGCGCAGCGTCGAGGAGCTTCTCTTCGCCCGCGTGGCTCCCGTCTCCCAGGCCGAGGAAGGCCTCTGCGAGGGTCCGGGTGATCTCTCTCGCGTGCTTGCGCGAAGCGACGATGTTGCCCTTTCCGGTGACGACGTTCCCCGCGGAGAAGACCGTCGGGTAGTCGGCCAGGCGCCCCAGGTTCCAGTCGCTGAACTCGAAGAGCTCGCCCTTCATCGGGACGCCCTCGATCGCCTCCGGAGTGCTGCCGATGGAGCTGATCACGTAGCAACCGCGGCGCTCGAAGGTCTCGTCCTGAGGCACGACCCGGCCGTTCTCGATCGCCGTGCGGCGGAAGCTCAGCCCCGCCAGGCGCCCGTCCTCGACGATCAGGCCCTCGGGCATGCACAGCGGCTCGAAGTGAAAGCGATACTTCTCCATCGCCTTCGCGAGCATGCGCTTGCGCCCTTCGCGGACCTTCTCGGTGCGTCGCTCGTCGGCGCCCTCGGGCATCTCCATCAGGGGCATGTCCGACGCGCTTCGCCGATAGAAGAGGGTGCAACCCTCGAGCCCGAGGTCCTCGAAAGCGACGCCGTGGCGTTCCAGGATCTTCGGGATGCCCTTCACCTCCATCTCGACGAGGTCCACATCGATGCCCCGCTCGGCCATCTTTGCCCGGGTGGTCTCCAGCATCAGGGCCTTGGCGACGTCGATGGAGGCGAGTCCGCCCCCTACCACGATCGCCCCGTCGCGAGGCTCGAATACCGGCCCGTCGTAGTTGGGGTCGTTCGCGTGGTTGAACCAGATGATGAAGGGATTCTGATAGATCAGCCCCTTGTCGAGGTACTCGTCCGCGCCTTCCACCGGCAGGGGGCGGTCGCGCCAGGCGCCACAGGCCAGTACGACGCCGCTGAAGCCCCACTCCCCGACCAGGCCGTCGAAGGAGAGGTCTCGGCTGATCTTCGTGTTCGGCACGAAGTGGACTCCGGGCTTCGAGAGGTGGGCGCCGATGGCGGCGTACTCCTTGTTGCGCAGTGCCACGTGCCAGCGCGGGAGACCGTCCTCGATCTTCCCGTAGGGGCGCGGGTTCTGCTCGAAGACCACGACTTCGACGCCGCGGTCGGCCAGGGTGCCGGCCACCTCGGCGCCTGCGACGGCACCACCAATCACGGCGACACAATGCGTAGGCTGAGTGTTCGTCATGGCGGCGGATGATACCGCGGCCGGACGTCGGGCGGTGAGGCCCTGAATCCGGTCCGGATCAATCCGCGCGCGCGGCCGGTAGGCTCGGCTCGGCTCGCTTGAGGGCCCCGGCGTAGGTGGCGTCGAGTACCTCGATCACCTCGCCGTCTCGCATCCTTACCGCGTAGGATTTCGTCCGCTTCTGTCCGGCGAAGCCCTCGGTCGCCACCTCGGCGTTCACGACGTAGCCCTGCCAATCGACCTGACCACCAGCGAGGATGCCCTTGTTGCTGTAGCTCTTCACGGGCCGCGTGAAGCGGAACTCGGCGGTCTCGGGAAGGCCCTCGAACCGGATCATGTGACTGCGCACGATCTGGGCGTAGCCCCTCGGGTACGCCCCGAATCCCTCCGGGTCGGGCTCGGCGAAGCCCTCCCGGACGCCCTCGTAGGCCGTGCCCAGCGAGTCGCCGACCGCCTCGGCGCCGTCGGCGGCGCCGCTGGCCCCAGCGCTGGCGCGGTCCTTCCAGGTCGACTTCCAGGTGTCGACGTTCGCCGTGGGGCCCTCGAGGGATGTGCAGCCGGCGAGCAGGGCGCAGCCCAGCACGACGCGGGCCGCGCGCAGAAGGGCTGCATTCGAGCTGCGGAGGGTGCGCCAGATCACCATCGGCGAACGGGTCGGCGCCTCGGGCTCTCGAGTGCGTGAGGCGCGTCACATCGCCCGGCGGCAGCTCCTGCGCAGCTCGGTCAGGTGCCCTCTGCGATGAAGCGCAGGAGGTCCAGCTTGGCGCGGATGTCCGGCGGAACATGCGTACCGCCGGAGCCCGAGTATCCGGCCACCAGGAACTCGTCGAGAAGTGCGTAGGCCCTCTGTGCCGTGGGCTGACCGGGCGCCAACCGGATCGCCGTCTCGAGATAGGCCTCCGCCTGGGAGAGCCAGTAGGTGCGCCCGATGCGTGCTTCGATCGCTCCCAGCAGATAGTAGGCATCGGCACGCTGGGAATCGGCGAGGGCGCCGGAGGCCAGCGCCCGGTGCAGGATGCCCGAGGCCTCGAGGTACTCGATGAGGTGGACCCTGGCGTCTTCCTGGTGCGAGGCGGCGTCGATGAGGGCGCTGGCGTCGTTCAGGGGATCGCCCGTGGGCTCGCGCGACGCGAGGGTACGGAGTGCCGCGATCCAGCGCGCGATGTCCTCGCGCAGGGCGGGAGAGAGGTCGTCGCGCTGGGTGAATCCTTCGAGCACCTCAGCCGGGCGGCTCAGGTCCCGCAGGACGCGAATCGAGAGCTCCAGGTAATCCTCGATGTGTCCGCCCAGGTCGAGATCGTTCGCGCTCACCTCGTCCGAGGCGAGCAGCCGTTCGTACATCTCGGTGGCGACGTCGAACTGCCGGGTGGCATAGGCGAGCTTCGCCTGCTCCATCAGCGTCAGGCTGCTGCTCTCGTTGCTTTGAACGAAGGCGTCGCTGCGCGCCACGCTGTCCGCCGGGAGACGGGAGTGACAGGCCACGCAGGTCTCGGTCATGGTCTGGATCAGATAGCGGGCCTCCCGCCGGTGCCCGTCGGCGAAGCGCAGTCGTACGTCGCGGGCGTCGATCGCGAGCGATCGGCTCAGATGGGAGAATCCCACCTCGCCGCCGGCGCCGTGGCGTTCGAGGACTCCCGAGCTGGCATCGAGGAGCTCGAGGGCGTTTCGGATCTTCTCGTCCTCGGCCGGATCCTCGAAGCGATCGGCGTCGAGGCTCAAGGGGAGCAGGAAGCGCATCGCTTCGAAGATGCTGGCCATGGTCTGGCGCGTCTCCTCGGGCTGCTCGCCGCCGGGGGCATCCTGGATCGACTTCAAGTACTCGATCAGCACTGCAAGCTTGCCGCGCGTGATCGACTCGGCGGTGTCGCCGTCCGGGATGTCGCTGCTGAAGACGCTCCCCCACACGGGCATTTCGCGGGTGCCGTGGGCCTCGATGTCGAAGCGGCCGTCGATCATTCGCGCGATCTCGGCATCCGGGAAGGTTCCGCCCCGGCGCGCGGCGATTCGGCGCAGGTCGGCCGGGGGCGTGGTCAGGGAGTGGGCGGCGGGCCCCACACCCCGGGCGTCGGCACCGTGACAGCTGGCGCAGTAGCTGCCGTAGATCGGCTCCCCGAGCTCTGCCAGCACCGGATCGGCGTTGAGCGGCGGTGCCTCGGCCTGTGTCTCCGCGGACTCACCGGGAGCCGCGGCGCAGGCGAGGGACAGCAGGAGGGGAAGGAGAGCGAGCCGATTTCTCATGGAACCTCCGCAGCCAATCCACTGCATTTGGGGTGCCAGGCTCCGCTGCCCGGCCGGGCGGCCCAGGAGCCCCCGGGTCCGTAGCACAGCGCCACGCTCCTGACGTATATGTGTCATATCACCCCTTTCCAAGAGCCCTCGCCCGCGGCACGCGGCCGCGGCGAGGCGCTGGGACGCCCCCCCGGCTTGGCACGTCTCGTGCTCTTGAATAGGGGAACGGAGGAAGCGTCCGATGCGTATTCAGAAGATCCTCGTCCCTATCGACTTTTCGGACCATTCGGAAAAGGCGGTGGAGTGCGCAATCGACCTGGCCGGCCGTTACGAGGCGGAGGTCCATCTGCTGAACGCCTATCCGGTGTATGTGGGAGCCGTCTCGCCCTACGGCATCGTGCTGCCCGAGAGCTTCGACAAGGAGTGCCGCGAAGCGGCCCTCGAGAAGACCCGAAGCTGGGGAGAGAAGGTGTCGACGGCCGGCGTGAAGGTCGAGACCTACGTGACCGCCTCAGCGCCGGCCGACGCGATTCCGCGCTACGTCGAAGAGCATGGCATCGACCTGGTCGTGATGGGCAGCCGCGGGCTGACGGGGATCAAGCACCTGCTGCTGGGGAGCGTGGCCGAGCGCACCCTCCGCGTCTGTCCGTGCCCGGTGTTGACGGTAAAGGCCGACGAGAGCTGAACGATTCCATGGCCATGACCTCCGAAGGAGGTCTGCCCGACGCGGGAGCCCTCGTCGCGCGGGCGAGGGCGCTTGCCCCGGATCTCGCGGGTCAGGCCGCCGAGGCCGAGCGGCTGCGCCGTCCCACCGATGCGGCGATTCGGGCGCTGGAGGACGCAGACTTCTTCCGCATGATGGTGCCTCGCTGTTTCGGGGGCCTCGAGCTCGATCTCGACGCCTTCGTCGACGTGGGACTCGCCCTGGCCGAGGGGGACACCTCGCTGGCCTGGATCGCCACCTTCTGCATCGAGCACAACTGGATGCTCTGCCAGTTTCCCGAGGCCTTTCAGCGCGAGCTGTATGCAGACCGCAGCTATGTGCTCGCGCCTGGGGTGATCGCGCCTTCGGGCGTCGCCCGCTCCGAGGCTGCGGGCTACCGCCTGAAGGGGCGCTGGAAGTGGGGAACGGGCGTGATGCACGCCAGCTGGGTGATGGTGGGAGCTCCGGTCGACGGTGCCGAGGGTCCCGAGACTCTGCGCTTATTCGCCCTGCCCATCGAAGAGGTAGAGGTCGAGGACACCTGGTACGTGGACGGGATGGTCGGGACCGGAAGCAACGATATCGTCGTGGACGATGTACTCGTGCCAGAGGTTCGCACCGTCGCCATCGCCGACATGATGGAGGGTCGCAGCCACGGGGCGCGCCTGCACGAGGGTCTGCTCTACCGGACGCCCATGATCCCGATCCTATTGTTGGCCGCGTCGATGCCGGTCGTGGGGCAGGCCCGGGCGGTGGTCGCGGGCTTTCGAGAGCGCCTGCTCGAGCACGGCCGGTTGCGAGTGGGGAAGAGCTCGGACCGCCCCTCGGCCCAGATGCGTCTCGCCCAGGCGACGATCGAGCAGCGTCAGGCCGAGCTGCTCCTGCGCGAGGTGGCGGCCGAGGTGATGGCGAAGCGGAACGACGCCGAGCGCGTCGATCGGGCGCGTTGGGCGGCGTCGATCGCCCACGCGGTGCACCAGTGCCGCGGCGTGATCCAGGACGTGGCCGAGGCGAGCGGCGCCAGCGCCCACTTCCAGACGAATCCCCTCCAGCGGGCTCTGCGCGACGTCAACGTCGCGAGCTGTCACGTCGTCTTCGATCGGGACCTCCAGCGCGAGAACTTCGGGCGCCTGCTGCTGGGCCTCGATACCGGGCCCGGGCTCTTCTAGGGCCGCACCCGTCGGGCTTGGAGTCAGTCGCGGATCATGCCGTCGAAGAGCTCGATGCGACGGCTGGCGTGATCGGCGATGTACTGCTCATGGGTCACGAGCAGGATCGTGTTCCCCTCGTCGTGGAGTGCGTCGAGGATCGACATGATCTCGCGACCTGTGGCGCTGTCCAGGTTGCCCGTGGGCTCGTCGGCCAGGATCAGCGAGGGCGAGTTCACCAGGGCGCGGGCGATGGCGACCCGCTGACGTTGCCCCCCGGAGAGCTCGTTGGGTCTGTGGTGCATGCGGTCGCCGAGGCCCACCCGCTCGAGGGCCTCCCGCGCCTGGCGCCGGCGTTGGCTTCCCGGAACGCCGGCATAGACGAGGGGCAGCTCGACGTTGTGCAGGGCCGTCGCCCTCGGCAGCAGATTGAAGGTCTGGAAGACGAAGCCGACCTGCTGGTTGCGGACCCGGGAGAGCTGGGAGTCGCTGAGGCGCGACACGTCGTGCCCGTCGATCTCGAAGCGCCCGCTGGTGGGCTTGTCGAGGCAGCCCAGGATGTTCATCAGCGTCGACTTCCCGGAGCCCGAGGGGCCGGTGATGGCCATGTACTCGTTGTCGTCGACGAGGAGGTTTACGCCGCGCAAGGCGTGGACATCGACTTCGCCCATGCGATAGGTGCGCGTGACGTCTTCGAGCTTCACTTTCATGGCTACTCGTACCGCAGCGCCTCGACGACGTCCTCGTAGGCGGCCCGCGTCGCCGGGTACATGCCCGCCAGCATTCCGATGCCGGCGCAGATCCCGAAGCTGTAGACGACCCAGTCCGCCGCGAGGGGCGCTCGCCCGCCGAGGACCAGCTCGTTCAGGGCTGCCGCGAGCAGGACGCCCAGCAGGCCGCCGGTCGCCCCGAGCACCATCGCCTCGGTCAGGAACTGGGTCAGGATGTGGGCCCGGGTGGCGCCGAGAGAGCGGCGCACTCCGATCTCGCGCGTGCGCTCGGTGACGGACACGAGCATCACGTTGGCGATGCCGAGTCCGCCCACCAGCAGGGACACCATGGCGATCAGCACCACGAAGCGCGCGATCTCACGGGTCGTGTCGCGCGTGGCGGTGAGGAAGAAATCCTGACGCCACACCTGGAAATCGTTGTCCTGGTCCTCGCGCAGACGGTGGCTGCGGCGCAGGATCGTCTCGATGTCGAAGAGCGCCTCGTCGAAATCCTCGGCGCTCCGCATCTGGGCCAGGATGCTCGAGAGGTGATCCACGCCGAAGAGGCGCTCCTGGGCGGTGGTGATCGGCACCCAGATCTGGTCGTCGGGATTGCCCCAGCCCTCGCCCTTCGCCTCGAGCACGCCGATCACCGTGAAGCGCTGGGAGTTGACGAGGATCCTCTCGCCGATGGGGTTGTCGTCGTCGAAGAGCTCCGCGCGCACGGTGTCGCCGAGCACGGCGACCCGCGCTCGTTGCAGGATCTCCCGGTCGCTGAAGGCGCGACCGATGGCGACCGTGTCGTTGTTGACGGGGAAGTGGTCCGCGGTGGTGCCCGTCACCCGGGTCTGCCAATTGACGTCGCGGAACTCCGCGCTGCCCGGACCGGTGAAGGTCGGCACCGCGGTCTGGATCGCCTCGGACTGGGCCTCGATCTCGCGGGCATCGGCCCGGGTGAGGCTCGTGACCGCGGTGGCGGTGCGCACGCCGTGCATGAGCGAGTTGTCCGGGCGCACCAGGAGCACGTTCAGCCCCATCGACTCGAGGCGGTTGCGGATGTTCTCCTGGGTGATGCGCCCCAGGCCCACCACGTGGAGCACTGCCGCGATCCCCACCGCGATCCCGATCAGGGTGAGGAAGGAGCGCAGTGGGTTCACCCACAGACTTCGCAGAGCGATGCGGAGGTTCTCGGTGACGACCACTACTGGGTCTTGGGCTTCTTCGGCTCGGCGGGCTTGCCGAAGCTGCGGCTCTGGCGGATGCGGTCCTGGATGCGGTCGTGCTCCTCCTTGAGGCGGGAGGCCATGGGGATGCCCAGGACGTCGCCGTCGCCGAGGCCTTCGAGGACCTCGACGGCCCGGAAGTTGGTGCGTCCGATGCGGATCTCGTGGGGCTCGAACCCGTCCCCCTGCATGAGCAGCACCACCGCGGTGTCGTCGCCTCGGGGCTCCTCCGCATCGTTCGGGGGCTGGAGCGCGGCCACCGGGATGGTGAGGGCCTCGGGCTCGTCCACGAGCACGATCTCGACCGTGGCGTTCATGCCGGACTTGAGTCGGCCGTCCTCGTTCTCGACCTCGATCACCACGTCGAAGAGGGTGACGTTCTGCTCGACGCGCGCCTCGGGAGCGATTCGGACGACCCCGCCCTGGTAGATGCGGTCGGCGAAGGCCTCGGCCCGCACGGTGGCGCGCTGACCCACGGCGATGGTGCCGATGTCGATCTCGTCGACCCCGGCCTCGACGTGGATGCGCCGCATGTCGGCGACGTCGGCGATCGGTGTGCCGCCACCCACGTTCGACACGCCCGAGGCGATGATCTGGCCGGCCTCCACGTACTTCTGGAGCACCACGCCAGAGACCGGCGAGAGGATGACCGTGTCTTCCATCCGCTCCTGGGCGCGCTCGAGGATGGTGCTCGTCTGGATGAGTCGGCCGCGGGCCACCGCGAGGTCGAGGTCCGTCTGGTCCTGGATCTCCTTGGCGATCACGTCGCTCTCGAAGAGCTGCTCACGGCGCTCGGATCGGAGGCGGGCCAGGGCGAGCTCGGCCTTCGCGACCTGGAGGTTGGCCTGGGCCTGGGCGAGGTCGGCGCGCTCCTCGACCTGGTCGAGCTTCGCCACGAGGCCGCCCTCGGCGATCTCGTCCCCGACCTCGATCGGCAGCTGGACGACCGCGCCGCTCGCCTTCGACTTGAGCTCGATGCGGTCGATGGGGCGTACGAGGCCCGTGGCGGACACCGCGATGCGGAATGGGCCGCGGGTAGCGACCACCTCCTTGTAGCTGGGCTCGGCGCCGGCCTCCCCGCCCTCCTCCGATGCCGCGCAGGCGATCAGGATCGCCCCGAGCAGTGCCGCCGCCATCGTGCCGAGTACTCTCATGTCGGGGCTAGGATACCGCTCATCCGCCAGGAGGTTCCCCATGGCCCAGACAGCGCTCGTAGCGCTCTACGACGATCGGGCCCGCTCGGTGCGAGAGGTGATCGGCCGGATCGTGCCCGAGGCGGAGGTCGAGGCCCTGGTCGCCGAGGCGCGGGAGGCCTTCGTCTCCCTCGTCGAGGAGATCCCCTACGCGGACCGGCGCGACCACGTCATGTTCGACTCGGCCTTCGGGGTCTTCCAGTGGCTCGCCGTCTACCAGGCGGCTCGGGCTCGGGGCATCGATGCCCACCGCCTCGGGCGGTCGATCCTCGCCCTGAAGCTCCCCGGCCTGCCCGGGCCGCCTCCACCGGCCGTGCTCGAGAAGCTCCGCCGGGAGGCGGAGGAATCTCAGCGCGCCGCCGGACCGGCGGAGTTCGTTTTCGAGATCGTGGAGGGCGACGGCGGCGATACGGACTGGGGCATCGACATCTCGGTCTGCGCCGTCTGTCACGCCTTCGGCCGGCACGACGCCATGGACCTGGTGCCCTATATGTGCGCGAGCGACGACGTACAGAGCGACGCCGCAGACCAGGGCCTGCGCCGCAGCGGTACCATCGCCCTGGGAAGCCAC
>CALDCK010000058.1 GCA_937937315.1 uncultured bacterium | reverse complement strand
GACCGCGTGCTTGGGTGTCAACCCGACCCCCGCCTCGTCGAAGAGCTTTCCCCGAAGCGGGCTCGGGTGCCTTCCTCGCGGCTTCCCAACAGGCGTGGGCGGCGCTTGCGACGCCAACTGTGCTTGGGCCGCTTTCCAGGTCTCGAGGTCGACGATCGGGGGATGCCGCCCCTCGTGGTGCTCCCCCTGGTGCTTGATGCGCCCAATGTAGAGTGGGTTGCTGAGGAGGTGGTAGATGTAGCCGCGGCTGAGCGGGCGACCACCACTCATCCGCCTGCCCTTGCCCGGCCGAACCTTCGTCGTGAGACCCAGGCGATCCGCTTCTACCTTGACCTTCCGCACCGTTCCCAGCTCGAGGTAGAGCTGAAAGACCGTACGCACGGTTTCTGCCTCCGCCTCGTTGATCTCGAGCGTCCGGCCGTCGGGCTCATAGCCGAGAGGCACGTAGCCGCCCATCCACAGCCCCTTGCGCTTGGAGGCCGCAATCTTGTCCCGGATCCGCTCCCCCGTGACCTCGCGCTCGAACTGCGCGAAGGAGAGCAGCATGTTCAGTGTGAGGCGACCCATGGGGGTCGTCGTGTTGAACTGCTGCGTCACCGACACGAACGACACTCCGTGGGCGTCGAAGATCTCGACGATCTTTGCGAAGTCCGTGAGCGAGCGCGTCAGGCGGTCGACCTTGTAGACGACCACCGTGTCGATCTTCCCCGTCTCGATGTCTGCGAGCATCCGCTCGAGTCCCGGCCGCTGGAGGGTGCCACCGGAATGGCCGCCCTCGTCGTAGCGGGCGCGCACCGGCTTCCAACCCTCGCCGGCCTGGCTTCGGATGTAGGCCTCGCAAGCTTCGCGTTGCGCGTCGAGCGAGTTGAAGTCCTGCTCGAGACCTTCCTCCGAGGACTTACGCGTGTAGGTCGCGCAGCGCCGCGGCCTACGATCAGTCCCGCCGGCCATTCGCCTTCCTCTGGAGTCCGAAGAATCGGGGCCCGGACCAGCGGGCTCCCGTGATCTCGCGCGCGACGGCGGTGAGCGAAGGCCAATCCTTGCCCTGGTACAAGACCGAGCTCTCGAGCACGACGGCCTCGTGGACGACCCCCTGCCACTCGCGCAGGAGCCTCGTTCCAGGCTTGATCTTGCGGTTGGGTGCCTTCAGAGGGCGCCCCGCCGCGAGGTCCGAGGCCACCCGGTCGAGCTGCTTTCGAGTCCGGGCAGGGAGCTCCCCATGAACCTCCTCCTGCATCCGGTACGCGACGGCACGCAGCACGAGCTTGCGGCTGATGTGGCGTGGGGGCGGCGCGCCGAAGAGCTCCTCCCAGCGCGCCTTGAGCTCTGCGTACGAGAGCTTCTCCAGGGCACCGAGATCGGGGGATGTAGTGCTTCGGGATTTCGTTCGAGGGGATCGGTGAGAGGAAGCCTTTCCCGATGCGCGCGAAGTGCGCATTGCGAGGACACCTCCGCGGCGACAGGTTCCGGGCTCGACCCCAGACGTACTTCGCCGCAGGTTCGCGCCCGACGAGGCGAGCCGCTCCAAGGGAAGGTCGCGATTCCCCGTGTCTCACGGCTCTCCGCTTCGTTCCCATGCACGCTCGGTGCGGCAGGGGAGTCAAGGGATTCGCCCGATGTGCACGATCCAAGGCCCATTCGCCTTCGATTCGCGTTAATTGGGCGCCGGAGGAGGCTTATCCGTGCGCACGGCGTGGGGTCCAGCAGGTCAGGCCTGCTGAGATCAGCGATAGACATGCCTCTTTCCGTTCGAGTACACGATGGCCCGCGGAGACGAAGTGATCTGATGCTCCACCGCCCAGCCAAGGAACTGAGACATGCTGTCTACCTGGTCGTCGTGGCGACCGTACGGAAAGGCGAGGATCTCCGCGAGGAAGTCTTCCAGCCAGGGCGCCGTCTCCGGCAGCACCACATGGCCCGCCTCGATGACCGCCGTCTGGCCTTCTAGGCGGACGATCTTGTTGCGATCGGGCCTGATGCGAATCGGGCGAAGCTTGCCACCCCGCCGAAGCTCGGCGACCAGCGGACTGCCGGTTCCCGCATCCTCGATCAGGACGGCCGTCGCATGATGCTTCGCCGCGTGATCGATCACCGTGCGCCTGAGATCGGGGTACTCGAGGCGCCTGCGCAGCACGTCGAGCAGGTAGTAGTCCACACCTCGTATGAGCCAGGTCGTGCAGACCGAGTAGTCGTTCTCAGGACCCGTCTTCGTGGCCGTGTCCCAGCTCTGGATGATCCGCTCTCCAGGAGCCCGAACAGGAGCCTGCGCGTAGGTCCGGCGAAGCCAATCGCGCTTGATGAGCGCGCCCTCCGGCGGAACAGGCGCCTGCTGGTACTGCGCCGAGAAATTCTGGCTTCCCATCTCGGCCTTGATCTTCTGGAGCTCCTCCAGGGGTTCCCGTTCGCGATGCAGGAGTTCGTCCACCTTGCGATGGTGGAAGCGCCCGCCGCCGAGCGGGATCTCTTCGTCCTCCTCGGCGATGGCCGGCAGGTTCAAGTGGGTCCACCCCTCGCCCTTTTCGAGCACGTGCCCCACGAGGTCTTCGACGTGAAGACGCTGCATGATAAGCACGATCACGTCTTCCGTCTTGCAGTCGAGGCGCGAGATGAGGGTCGAGTCGAACCACTCGGCCACCGCGGCTCGCTTCACCTCGGACATCCGCTCGGCGGGTTTCATAGGGTCGTCGATCAGGATCAGATTGCCGCCGCGGCCCGTGAGGGTGCCGCCGACGGAGGTGCTCAGCCGGTAGCCCTGGCGGGTCGTTTGGATCTCTCCCTCCGTGTTCTTGCGGGGATCGATCCGGGTGCGGGAGAAGAGGCGCTGATACCACGCGCTCTCGAGCACGGCCCGAAAATCCCGGGCGTGCTTGGCCGCGAGTTCCCGGGAGTAGCTCGGGCAGACGATCCGCAGCGTGGGGTCATGTCCCAGCGCGAAGGCCGGGAAGGC
>CALDCK010000057.1 GCA_937937315.1 uncultured bacterium | reverse complement strand
GAACTGACGATGACGCGATCGCCATTCTCGATGCCCTTGGTGCGCGCGAGGTCGACGCCGATCTCGCAGAAGGCGTCGGGCATCAGCCCAACCAGCCACGGCATGTTTCGGCTCATCGCACCGGTCTGCCAGTGCTCCGAGACGCGATAGGTGGACGCGACGATCGGGAAGTCCTCAACGCTGCCCAGCTTGTCGAACTCCGTCGTGTCCCAGATCTTGACCACCGGGTTCATCTGCTGAGCGGAGAAGGGATTGCTGATCGGGCTCTCGACGGGCTCGTAGTGCTCGGGCAGCGGGCCGTCGACGAGATCGGGGCTGAAGAGCTGCGCGACGCCGCCCGGCAGCATGATGAAGGGCGGCGCACCGGGGGGCATTCCGCCGTCGGGCACGTCTCCCTCCCAGGTGCGCGACTCCTCGTCCCAGCGGATCACCCAGCGGTCCGGGTTGTAGGGCTTCCCCTCGAGATCGACCGAGCAGCGGTTGTAGAGGATCCGACGGTTCATCGGCCAGACCCAGGCCCAATTCGGATACAGGCCGATCCCGTTGACGGCGTCGGTCGAGTCCCGGCGCGCGGCGAGGTTTCCCTCCTCCGTGTAGCTTCCGCAGTAGAGCCAGTTTCCACAGGCAGTAGTCCCGTCATCGCGCAGCTCCGCGAAGCCGGGAACCTGGGTGCCGGCGAGCACGGCTGCCCCGCCCGAGGTCTCTGCGTCGACGAGGAAGCGACCGTTGAGCTCCTTCGTCACCCGGTGCGCGTCGACGTGGCCGCCCTCGCCTGCGTAGTCCCAGACCATTTCGCGAATCGGGTCCGGGAAGACCCCGTCCTCGGCGTAGGCCGATTTGAGCGCGGCGACGATGCCGTCGATGATGTCGAGATCCGCCATGGCTTCGCCGGGTGGATCGACCGCGTGGTAGCGCCACTGCACCCATCGCCCGCTGTTGACGATGCTGCCCTCCTTCTCGATGGATGCGGCGGCAGGCAACAGAAAGACCTCGGTCTGGTTCTCCGACGGGTCGACGCCCGGTCGCATCCAGTTGCCCGCGGTCTCGTGCTGGAAGAGGTCGGCGACGACGAGCCAGTCGAGCTGATCGAGGGCCTTCCGCGCCATTTCCGAGTTCGGCCCCCCCACCGCGGGATTCTGCCCGAAGCAGAAGGCGCCCTTGATCTGGCCGGCGTACATCGCCTGGAAGAGCGGGATATGGGAGTACCCCGCACCCTCGAAGCCGGCGCCGATCTTCGGCAGGTAGTCGAAGGCAAAGTCGTTCTCGACGGTGGCGTGGTCGCCCCACCAGGACTTCAGCAGGCTGACGACGTACTTCGGCGTGTTGCTCCACCAGTTCAGGCTGTCGGGGGCGAGAGGCTTCGGAGTGACGCGGGAGAGATAGTCGGCGAGATCGTCGTCGGCCTCGACGGGGATCTTGAGGTAGCCAGGCAGGTTGGCGAAGAGGAGCCCCTGATCCGTCGAGCCCTGCACGTTCGACTCGCCCCGAAGGGCGCTCACCCCGCCGCCCGCGACACCGATGTTTCCGAGCAGCAGCTGAAGGATCGCGTAGGAACGGATGTTCTGGGTGCCGTGGGTGTGTTGCGTCGTCCCCATCGCGTAGAGCCAGTTCCCGGCACGAGCGGGTGCGAAGGTCGACGTGTACTGGTTGCAGACGCGGAGGAAGACCTCGCGCGGCGTGCCGGTGACGTTGCACACCGAGTCCGGGTCGTAGCGCGCGTAGTGCTTGCGCATGAGCTGGAGCACGCAGCGCGGGTGCTCCAGGGTTGGATCCGTCCGCGCGTAGCCGTCTTCGCCCAGCTCGAAGGCCCACCGGCTGCGGTCATAGCTGCGAGACGCCTCGTCATAGCCCGCGAAGAGGCCGTCCTCGAAGCCGAAGTCCTCGTTCACGATCCATGAGGCGTTCGTGTAGTTGCGGATGTACTCGAGATTGATGCGGTCGTTCTCGAGGGCGTAGTGGATCATGCCGCCGACGAAGGCGATGTCGGTCCCGGATCGCATCTTCGCGTAGACGTCGCAGATCTGGGAGCTGCGGTTGTAGCGGGGGTCGACGTGGATCAGGATCGTGCCGTCTTCCTTGGCACGGCGCAGCCAGTTCATCGAGACCGGGTGGTTCTCGGCCGGATTCCCGCCCATGATCAGCGCGACGTCGGCGTTGATCATGTCCGACCAGTGGTTGGTCATGGCGCCGCGCCCGAACGTGGTCGCCAGACTGGCGACCGTCGAGCTGTGTCAGATGCGCGCCTGATGCTCGATGTAGGTGATGCCGAGCATGCGCATCGCCTTCACGAGCATGTAGCACTCCTCGTTGTCGAGGGCGGCGCCTCCCAGGCAGGCGATGGACTCGGTTCGGTTCACGGTGCGCGCGCCGGAGCGCTCCTGGAAGCTCTGGTCGCGGGTCGCTTTCACCCGCTCGGCGATGCGCGCGAAGGCCCACTCCCAGGAGCGCGGCTCGAACTTCGATCCGCCGGGGGGGCGGTACATCACCTGCCGCAGTCGGCGCGGGTTGTTCGTCACCTGGCCGAGAGCGGCGCCCTTCGAGCAGAGGGTGCCTTCCGAGGTCGGATGGTCCGGGTCGCCCTCGACGTGGATGAGCTTCCCGCCCTTCGTGTAGGTGATCTGTCCGCAACCCACCCCGCAGAAGGGGCAGACGGTGGTCGTCCGCTCGGCGCCTCGGGTCTTGAGCTCCGGAGGCGACGCGCTGGCCGCCCGGGGCATTCCGCCCCCAGCCACCACCGAGGCGGCGCCGATC
>CALDCK010000056.1 GCA_937937315.1 uncultured bacterium | reverse complement strand
GCGCCTGCCGCGGCGCCGGGAGCCCCGCCTGGTGGCTCAGCAGCCAGCGCACCGGGATCTCGGCCTTGCCCCCCGCGGCGAACTCGGGCCAGTAGCGAGCCACCGGCGCATCGAGATCGAGGAGGCCCCGCTCGACGAGCTGGTGGGCGCAGAGGGCCGTCATGCCCTTCGTGGTGGAGTAGACGTTGACCAGCGTGTCGCGCTGCCACTCCCGGGTGCGCTCCCGGTCGAAGTGACCGCCCCAGAGGTCGACCACGGGCGCTCCGTCGAGGACGAAGCAGACCGAGGCGCCGAGCTCGGGCCCCGACTCGAAGCCGCGCTGGAAGACCTTGCGGACGGACTCGAAGCGAGGCTCGCAGGTGCCGTGGATGGGGATCGTCGATGTCATGGGGGCTCCGGTGCTTGATTCGGGGGGCGGGGCTCTCCATCATAGCCGCCACCCCACAATCCCATCGAGGAGAGCCCCATGCCCAGCGTCGTCGCGACCATCAAGGTGAAGGAAGACAAGATCGAGGAGGCGAAGGGCTTCCTGAAGCAGCTCTCGGCCGACACCCTGGCCAACGAGGCGGGCACCCTGGCCTACACCGTGCACCAGCGAAAGGACGAGCCCGCGACCTTCGTCTTCTACGAGAAGTACGCCGACGATGCGGCCTTCGCTCAGCACGGCGAGAACCTGAAGGCCCGAGGCAAGGACTTCGCCGCGATCCTCGCCGGCCCGCCGGACATCGTCCTCCTCGACGAGGTCTGAGGCGGCGCCCGCCGGGACACTGCCCTTGCGCCACGAGCGAGTGGGATCGACGCCCGGTGAGCGGCGGCTGCGCATCGCCATCGGCGCCGCGTTGCTGGCGGCGACGGCGGTGGTCTATGCGCCGGTAGCCGGCCACGAGTTCGTGGATCTGGACGACTGGGCCGGGATCCTCTGGAACCCGGACCTGCGCGTCGGCTCCCTGGGTGAGGCCCTGTGGGTCGCCTTCACCCGTGCCCAGGTCTCGATGTGGGCACCGCTGACGACGCTGACGCTCCAGCTCGACTGGGCCCTCTACGGCTCCGACCCCACGGGCTACCTGCTCACCAACGTCGTCTTGCACGCGACGAGCTCGCTGCTCCTGTTCGTCGTATGCCTGCGCCTCACCGGCGCCACCTGGGCGAGCGCCTTCGTCGCTGCGGCCTTCGCACTCCACCCGCTCCACGTCGAGTCCGTCGCCTGGGCGTCGGAGCGCAAAGACGTGCTCAGCGGCCTCTTCTTCGTACTCACCCTGCTGGCCTACGAGCGCTACGTCCGCAACGCCTCGTCATACCTCCGCTACGCACTGGTGCTGCTCTGCCTCGGCATCGGCCTGCTGGCCAAGCCGATGCTGGTCACCCTTCCCTGCGTGCTGCTCCTGCTCGACTACTGGCCCCTCCAGCGGCTCGACGCCCGCGCGGTGCGGGAGAAGCTCCCGATGTTCGCCCTGGTCGGGGTCGTCTCCCTCATCACCCTGCAGGTGCAGGCCATGACCGGGGCCCTGGCCTTCGGTCTCGACGTCCCGCTGTGGGCGCGAGCCGCGAACGCGATCGAGGCCTACACGCTCTATTTCGCTCGCAGCTTCTGGCCGACTCAGCTCGCGGCCCACTACCCGCATCCGGGCGCGACGATCGAGCCGCTGCATCTGGCGTTCCAGCTGGTGCTCCTGGGGGGCATCACGACCCTCGCCTACCTTCGGCGTCGCACGCACCCCTACGAGCTGACCGGCTGGCTCTGGTTCGCGGGAATGCTCGTGCCGGTCATCGGGCTTGTCCAGGTCGGCGACCAGGCCCGAGCCGATCGCTACATGTACCTCCCCCTCATCGGGCTCGCGATCGCCGTCGCCTTCGCGGTGCGCGACGCGGTCCGGGGCCACCGGGGCCGCGAGCGCGCAGCCCTCGGCCTCGCCGTCGCCGCAGTCCTGGCGCTGGGGGTGGCGTCCTCGGCCCAGGTTCGGACCTGGCGGAGCTCCACGACCCTCTTCCAGCGCATCATCCAGGTCTCTCCCGGATACGCCTTCCCCTACCTGCGCCTCGGAATGATCGCGGCCATGGAGACCCGCTACGTGACGGCCCGGGAGTACTTCGACCTGGCCTTCGAGCGCGATCCATCGATCGCCGCGGACGCGGTGGACCAGCTCGAGTCCATGGCCGCTGCGCACGCCACGCTCGGTCGCGCCGGCCCGGCCGTCGAAACCGCCGAGCTCGCCATCGAGGTCGCTGTGGCGACGGATCAGAGGTCACGCGCCGACGCGATTCGCGCGCGGATGCGCGAGTTTCGTCGAGCGCGCCCCCCGACTCCGGGAAGCGATCAGCGCAGATAGCCCAGGTTCTCGAGGGCCTCCCGGGTGGCCTCGTCGACGACCCGCTCGCCGTCCCCACTGCGATCCGGCGGCTGCGCCTCGGCCAGGATCCGGGCGAGCTTCGCGTCCAGGCGGCGGGCGAGGTCCGGGGAGGCGTCGATCCGGTTCTCCGTCGGATCTCCCTCCTCCGAGAGATCGCGAAGCTCGTGGTGGCCCTCGCTGTTCCACAGGTACTTGAGATTGCCCAGGTAGAGGGCGCGCCAGTGGCCGTCTTTCGACTGCTGTGCGAGGGGCGTGACCTCGGCCACGATGTCCCCGGGCAGCGGCGCGGTGACCGACGGCTGGGCGTGATCCGGAATCGGCAGCCCCGCCTGGTCGAGGATCAGGGCGAACAGTCCCGTCGTGGAGACGCGACCCGCTCGGCGATCTTCCCCGGACGTGCCGCCCGGGGGCCTTACGATCAGGGGCACGCGAAGCTCGGCCTCGCTGAGGCGAAGTCCATGGCCGACGTGGCCGCCCTCGCCGAAGAGCTCGCCGTGACGACGACGAGGCTCTCGGCGTAGCGGCCCCGGGCGCGCAGCCCTTCGAGGAGACGCCCGAGCTGGCGATCCATCGCGCGGATCTCGCCGTCGTAGGCGCTGCGCAGCAGGGTCGGTCCCATCCCCTCGCGCAGCGATGCAAGGGGTTTGCCGAGCACGGCCAGGCGATCCCGCCAGGGCGGATCGTAGGGTGTGTGCGGGTCGAAGTAGTTCACGAAGAGGAAGACCGGCTCCTCGCCCACCTCGTCGAGGAGCGCCAGCGCTGCGTCGGTGACGTGGTCTCCCCGTGCCCCGTGCCAGGTCGTCACCCCCGACTCGTCGTAGCCCTCGAAGCCGGCGGCCAGGCCGAACACGCGCTTGAGCCAGGGCCCTCCGGCTACGCCGAGGGTGGCGTAGCCCGCGTCCGAGAGGCGCTCTGCCAGGGTCTGCTCAGCATCGCTGAGGGTCGACGCACGGTAGGGGGGCAGTCCCTCCTCCTCGAGTCCGTCGGACAGCAGCAAGTCACCCTCGGGATCGGTCCGGGCCCCATGGGAGGACGGGATCCTTCCCGTGAACATCGAAGCGTGAGCCGGGAGGGTCCAGCTCGAGGTCGAGACCGCCCGCTCGAAGACGAGGGACTCCTCGGCCAGGCGATCCAGGTTGGGACTCGTCGGTCGCGGGTATCCGTAGAGCCCGAGCCGATCGGCGCGGGTCGTGTCGAGGGTGACGAGAACGATGTCCGGACGCGCGCCGGGCGCCCGGGTCACGGGGACCGGGTCCGATGCTCCACAGCCGAGGAGAAGACCGGCACCGGTGAGCGTGGCGAGAATGGACCGGCCCGGGCGAGAGCGCTTCATCGAGGTCGAGCTTATCAGCTCGTCCTCCCGACGACGGATCCCCGGATCGATGGCACAATCGGCCCCGGAGGTCCCCATGACCAAAGTCCCCACGCGCAGGCTCGGCGCCATCCTCTACGACCAGTTCGAGCTCCTCGACCTCTACGGCCCCCTGGAGATGTTCGGATGCCTGGGAGAGGAGATCGAGATCGCGACGGTGGCCGAGCGCCGAGGACCGGTCGCCTCGACCCCCGGCGTCGAGACCGTCGCCCACCACGACTTCGGCGACTGTCCGGATCTCGACCTGATCCTCCTGCCCGGCGGGATCGGGACCGTTCCCCAGCTCGAGAACGCAGCGCTCCTCGACTTCCTGCGAGACCGCGCCCCGGCGGCGGAGGTCACCATGTCGGTCTGCTCCGGCTCGGCCCTGCTGGCACGGGCCGGGCTGCTCGACGGCCGCCGCGCCACGTCGAACAAGCTCTTCTTCTCCCTCGCCCGGAGCCAGAGCGAGAAGGTGAAGTGGCAGACCGAGGCGCGCTGGGTCGAGGATGGTCCCTTCGCCACCTCCTCCGGCGTGTCCGCCGGCACCGACATGGCCCTGGCGGTGATCGCCCGTCTCTACGGACGCGAGCGCGCCGAGCGAATCGCCGTGCTGACCGAATACACCTGGCACACCGACGCGGACCGCGATCCCTTCGCCGCCTATCTGGACAAGGCCGGCTCGCTCTGACTCAGGGGGTGTGCGCCAGCGCCCCCCGACCCACACTCGACATCCCCAACGGCTCGGGACGGGCGACGAAGCCCGGGGCCGCTACGGTCTCGCCCCAGTGATTCACGCAACCATCGAGAAAGAGACTGGAGGATCCATGACACGACTCATGACGACCCTGATCGTGGGAACGATGCTCTTCATCGCCGCATGTAGCGAGGAGGGCACCATGGAGAAGGCCGGCCGCCAGGTCGACGAGACGATCGAGAAGCTGCAGCACGGGGATGAAGGAACGCTCGAGAAGGCCGGCCGAAAGATCGACGAGGCCATCGATGAGGACGAGGAAGATCGCAAGAAGTCCGACTAGAATGGCCATGCGGGGCGAGTCGCCACCTCGGCCCGCCCCGGCTTGCTGCTCCGCGGCGGAGCGCGTTGGCTCGCTCTGACTCAGGGACCGTCGAGCGCCTTCTCGAGAAACAGCGTCGGCGTCCGAACGCCGCCCGGAGCGAAGTCACCGAAGCCGAAGCTCTCGTAGAGAGCGCGCGCGACACCGTTGTCTTCCTTCACCTCGAGGGTGAGCTTGCAGCAGCCCAGGGCTCGGGCGCGCTCCTGCGCCGCGTCGAGAAGCCTGCGTCCGAGCCCGCGTCCGCGTGCCGAGGCGACGACGGCGAGGTCGTGGATGTTGAGGACGCGCCGGGCGCGGAAGGTCGAGAACCCCACGAAGCACACCGCCATGCCCAGAGGCCGGCCGGCGTCGAGGGCCAGCAGGAGCTCGGTCGTCGGATGCTCGCGCAATCCCTCGACGACGGAGCGGCGCACCGCCTCGGGAAGCGGCTTTCCCGCCGCCCCCGGCTCCTCGACGTAGGCGCACAGCACCTCGACGAACGCCCGGCGATGGGCGTCGTCGGCCAGGTCGGCGAGGACGATCTCCACCACGTCCAGCTCAGAGGGAGAGGATCTCGCGGACCTCGTTCGAGCCCACGAGCCCGCGTCCCTTCTCCGCGGCGAGCTCGGCGGTGAAGCCCTCGAGGTCGTTCCCGTGGGTCTCGCGCTCCGCTTCGGAAAGCTGCTCCCAGACCCCTTCCACGTGATCGAAGGTGATCATGAATCGACGCACGGGACCTCCCGCGCCCCAGGGTACTCCACGCACATCGCGGGGGGGCGACGAATCCTCTCGCGGGAATGAGATCGCGCGAGGGCGACGCCCGCCGCGATACGTCATGCTGCGCGCCATGGAGAGCCCCGCGCAACGCGACGACGCGGCCTCGGGCGGCGCAGGAGAGCGCCCCGGGGACGGCGACTACGCCTGGTTCTCGGCGGGCGTCGCATCCTGGTTCGGCGCCTTCGGCATGCAGAGCGCGATCTTCGCCTGGCTTCTCGTCGGGGTGCTCGAGGCGCCGGCGCACTGGGTGGGCATCGCCCAGACCTCGAACATGCTGCCCTCCCTCTTCCTCGTGCTCGTCGGTGGGGCCGTCGCAGACCGACGCGATCCGCGCCGGATGTTGATCGGCCTCCACCTCCTGATGATCGTTCCGGTGCTGCTGCTGCTCTTCGTCGTCGTGAGCGGAAAGCTCGACATCGGGACATTGATCGCACTGGGCTTCGCCCAGGGAACGATCACGGCCTTCGTCGTGCCATCCCGCGACACGCTGCTCTCGCGAGTCGCCGGCCGCGACATGATGCGCGCGGTGACGGGCATGACCCTGTTTCAGTTCGGCTCCCAGAGCGTCGGCACGCTGCTGGTCGGCACCGCCCGCTGGATCGGCAGCCCGGCGATCCTTTGCATCCAGGCCGCAACCCTCGCACTCGGCGCGCTGGCCACGTTCTTCATTCGCGGCTCGAATCGAGCGCGGCCCCCGGCCCCGGCGCACTCACCACTCTCGGGGATCGCCGAAGGCCTGCGCATCGTGGCCCGCACGCCGCACCTGCGCGTCCCCATCGGGCTGGTGCTCGCCGTCGGCACCCTCTTCGTCGGGCCCTTCCTCGTCGTGTTCCCGATCCTCGTGCGCGACGTCTACCACGGCACCGAGGTCGAGCTCTCGCTGGTCCTCTCGCTCTTTCCCCTGGGCACCATCGTCGGGTCCGGGCTGATCCTGCTGCGCGGAGGAATCGCGCGAAAGGGATTGGGGGCACTGAACGCCCTGACTCTCGGCGCCGTGGCCCTCGCCACCGTCGGCCTCGCCCCGCCTTTCTGGGGGATGGTCCTCGCGACCTTCGTCTGGGGGCTCGGCGGCTCGGTCTTCATCAACTGCAGCCGCACGCTCTACCAGCAGGCGGCGCCCCGAGCGCAGCGCGGCCAGGTGCTCTCGATCTATCAGCTGGGCTTCATGGGGGCGGCGCCCCTGGGCGCCCTCGCCGCCGGATTCTCGAGTGAGCTGCTGGGTCCCGCCAACACGCTCCTCGGCTTCGCCGCCGCGATGTTCACGGTGGTGACCCTGGCCTGGACCCGCAGCGATGCGCCCCGCATGCACTGACGAGGCGCTCAGGGGCGCGGGAGCCACTCGCCCGGCGGAGGCGAATCGGCGAAGAGCCGGTCCTGGAAGCGACGCATGCCCTCGAGCCAGCGGTCCACGTCCTCGGTCTTGCGCCGGGCGTACTCCGCCACCTCGGGATGGGGAAGCACCCAGAATCGCTCCTCGGCCAGAGCCTCCATCACGACGTCGGACACGTCGGAGGGCTGCAGCACGCCATCTCCGGACGCCACGCCGGGGCCGCCCTGCACCCGGTCGGCCGTGGGGCTGTTCTCGATGATCTTCGTCTCGACGGCCTGGGGGCAGAGCACCGACACGCGGATGCCCTGACGTCCGTAGGTGATGGACAGCCACTCGGCGAGAGCGACGGCCGCGTGCTTGGTCACGGCGTAGCCGAGGGATCCGATCTGGGAGAGCAGGCCCGCCGCCGATGCCGTGTTCAGCAGGTAGCCGCCGCCGCGCTCGATCATGCCCGGCACGACGGCGCGCGCCGCGTAGAGGTGCGCCAGAACGTGCACCGCCCACATCGCCTGCAGCTCCTCGTTGGGCGCCTCGAGTCCGCCCACCGTGACGAAGCCGGCGTTCGACACGAAGAGGTCGATGGGCCCGTGATCGCGCTCGGTGGTCGCCACCAGATCGCGGATGGCGTCCTCGTCGGATACGTCGAGGCCTACGGCGCTGGCACCGATGCGCGAGGCCACGGCCTTCGCCCCGCCCTCGTCGCGGTCGGCCACCACCACGTGGCGGGCGCCTTCGGCGACGAATCGCTCGGCCAGCCCCTCGCCGATTCCACTCGCACCGCCGGTGATGACGGCGATCTTCCCCTTCAGCTCCATGATCCCTCCATGATCTTCAACGAAGCTCCCGCTCCAGGCGCCCGAGCGCCCGTCCCAGTCGCTCGACGAGTGTGTCGATTTCGTCCTCGGTGATCGTGAGCGGCGGACAGATCGCGAGCCCCTCCCGGATCGCGCGGACGATCAATCCCTCCTCCAGGCAGAGCGCGAAGGCACGTGACGCGGCGTGGCCCGCGGGCTCGAAGCGGGTTCCGGCCGCGCCATCCCTCGCCAGCTCGATCCCGGCGATGAGCCCGACGCCGCGAGTCTCCCCCACGAGGGGCGACGCGGCGAGACTGCGGATGCCCCGTTGGAAGTGCGCACCCTGCGCCCCCCCGGCCCGGGCCACGAGCTTTTCGTCGTCGATCACCGCGAGGTTCGCGAGAGCCACCGCCGCCGACACCGGGTGGCCGGAGTAGGTGAAGCCGTGCTGGAGCACGCCTCCGCGTCGCAGGACCTCGGCCATGCGTCCGCCCAGGGCCAGGGCGGAGAGCGGCAGGTAACCCGAGGTGAGCCCCTTCGCCATCGTCATCAGGTCCGGCTCGATGCCGTAGGTCTGGCAGCCCCAGTCGCGTCCGGTCCGCCCGAAGCCGCAGATCACCTCGTCGGCCAGGAGCAATACGTCGTGGCGGCGGCAGATCTCCTGGACCGCGGGCCAGTAGCTGTCCGGCGGAACGATGACGCCGCCGGCGCCCATGACCGGCTCGGCGAAGAAGGCGGCGACGTTCTCGGCGCCGAGCTCGAGGATCTTCTCCTCCAGCGCAGCCGCTGCACGAAGGCCGAAGGCCTCGGGCTCCTCGCCGCGACCCGACTCGAAGGGATAGGGCGGGAGGATGTGGTGGAAGTCGGGAAGCGGCAGGCCCCCCTGGGCGTGCATCTTCTCGAACCCGCCGACGCTGGCGGCCGCGACGGTGCTGCCGTGGTATCCGAACCGTCGGCCGATGATCGCGCGGCGCTCGGGACGACCTTCGAGGCTCCAGTAATGGCGCACCAGGCGCACCGCGCTGTCGACGGCCTCGGAGCCGGAGTTCGCGAAGAGGAAGGTGTTCAGATCGCCCGGCGTCCGGGCGCCCAGCGTCTCGACCAGCGCGGCGACGGGCTCGGTCGTCGTGCCGAAGAAGGTGTTGTAGTAGGGAAGGGTCTCGAGCTGGCGCCGAGCCGCCTCGATCAGCTCTCGTCGGCCATAGCCGACCTGCACACACCAGAGCCCGGCCATCCCGTCCAGGAACCGGTTGCCCTCGGCGTCCTCGACGAAGACCCCATCGCCCCGCACCATCATCCGCACCCCACCCTCGGCGAGCTTCATGGGATCGACGAAGGGATGGAGGTGATGTTGGACGTCGGTCTTGCGCAGGGCGTCTCGGCTCAAGTCGCTCTCCCGATCTGCGGAGTCCGAGGGCTCACGCTGGGCTCCGATCCTGCGGGGTCCGAGGACGGGGCCCCACGCCCGGTATCGTACCCACAAGGGACGGTGCGGGGGAAGGCCGGACCGAAATCGAGGCCAGCTTGCGAGCCGCCGGGGACGTGTCAGGATGCGGCATGGACGGGGGCGACGCCCTGACGCGGGTCCTGAGGGACCTCACGGATCGCCAGGCCTTGAGGGACCTGGCCGCGCGCTACGCGCGCATCCCCGACGATCGCGACTACGACCTGGTCGACGAGGTCTTCACGAGCGATGCCCAGGTGATCGGGCCCGACTTCCACCTGGAGGGGCGGGAGCAGATTCGCGCCGGGATGCGTTCGATCGAGCGCTACGAGGCGACGCAACACACCATGCACCAGCAGACCGTGGAGCTCCACGGCGACGACGGCGAGGGCGAGGTCTATTGCGTCGCCTACCACCTGCTCGAAGTCGACGGGCGCGCCCACAAGCTCGACTGGGGCATCCGCTACCGGGATCGCTACCGGCGGGAGCCCGAGGGCTGGCGGCTGGCCCGCCGCGAGCTCCAGATCGTCTGGCGACAGCAGCTGCCCCTCGAGGCATGACCCGGGGCGGCCAGCTTGGTCGATCCGGTAGCGACGCGCTAGAGATGAGCCCGACGGGCGAGCCGCCCCGGGAAGGAGTGTCCGATGGTCGTCACCGTTTTCCGCTCCCGACTCCGCCCCGAGCACGCGGAGGAGTTCCAGCAGCTCGCCGACCGGATGCTCACCCTCGCCCGGGGGATGCCGGGCTTCATCTCCTACGACACCTACCTCTCCGAAGACGGCGAGCGAGCGAGCATCGTCGCCTTCGAGTCCGTCGAGCATCTGCGCGGCTGGCGCGAGCACCCGGAGCACGCCGAGGCGATGCGGATCGGCCGCGAGCGCTACTACAGCCGTTACGACCTGATCGTGGCGGATCCCCTGCGCGAGTCCCACTTCGAGCGCACGCCCTGGGAGGGCGACACCGGGGAATCGTCAGATCCGCGCCGGTGAGGTCAGCGCTGGACGAACCAGGACTCGACGCGCCAGATCGTCCCGGGTCGGCGCGACGGAAGCTCGCGCCGGCGCGTGAGACGCCGCGGGCTCAGGGTCGGCACCTCGAGCTCCCGGCCCTCGCGGAAGGGGAGGTTGCTGTGGCGGATGCGGAAGGGCTCGCCGATCCGGGGGCGGATCGCGTAGCTCGCCTCGCAGTCGAGGATGCAGCGCATGGCCGGAAGATCCGGCGCGACGACCTCGAGCTGGGCCTGCAGGCTCCGGCGCGGATCGCACGCGGCGCGCTCGACGAAACCGGCATGGCGGCCCGTCACGAGCAGCACGCCGAGGACCTCCCCAGCCGGCCCTGCCTCGCGCAGGGTCAGGTTTGCGACGAGCCCGTGATCCCAGGGCTGCTGGACCCAGGCCTCCTCATAGGCGACGGGGCTCGCCTCGGTCTGGGTCTCGAGCAGCACGCCGCGGCGCGGAGCGAGGCGCCCGTCGTCGGGGAACATCGCCACCTCGTCACAGAAGAAGCCGAAGCGATCCCCCTCGCTGTCCCAGTGCGCGACCCCGTCCTCGATCGTGCAGATCCCGGTGTCTCCCGACTGGGGGGCGAGTCGAAGGAGCTCGTCCGAGGAGAAGTCGTCGAGCGATCTCCGCCCCGGGAACGCCGGCCGGTCCTGGGGGATCCGGATGTCGATGTAGCGCGACTCGGTCTGGATCCAGATCGCCACCGACGGGTCTCGGGGGCCGCCGTCGAGGACCAGATACTCGCGATCCATGCAGCCGATGGCCCAGTCGGGAACCGTTTGCGTCCCACGCGCCATCCCGTCGCCCCTCGCTCCGGACCTGGCCCTAGAAGGAGGTGAGGAAGGACGCCGCGTTGCCTCCCAACACTCGTCCGTCCCTGGCTGCTGCGAGGAAGCTCCGGCCCCAGGCCGGGGCGCCGAAGGCGTCCATGCCGTCCTCGCCCCCCACGATCCGCTCTACGCGGTAGCGGTGGAACGCGGCGAGCTGCGCACGCAGCGGAATCACCTTGGCCGGGTCGTCTCCGAAGAGCTCCCGGTGGAGCGCCGGCAGCCGGAACCAGGGAACACTCGTCTTCGCATGGTGCGCGTTGTGGAAGCCGAAGTTCAGGGTCAGCCAGTTGCGCCACTCGCGATCGAAGGACTGGGGATTGCTGAAGGTGTGCTCCTGCTCGAAGACCCGATCGCCCCGGTGGGGCGGAGGCTCGTCGCTGAAGAGGCTCACCCGGTAGCCGTAGTCGTGCTGAAGACCGTCCATGAAGCGAAGGATCGTCATCATCAGCATGTAGGCCACCGCGTAGAGAAAGGCGGCCTTCGGGAAGAGCCAGAGAACGGCGAGATAGACGCCGCCCCGAATCGCGATGACCGCCACGTTGCGCGCGCGCTGATCTCGACGCTCGGGGATCAGGAACGACGTGAACACCATGATGGCGTGGAGGATCAGGTCGTGGGCGGGGATGTAGAGCCACTCGAAGGCCTGGGTCGCGCGCAGGACGAGGGGGTGATCGCGGAAGAACTGCTCGTAGTCGAACCAGACCACGTCGTCCACGTCCACGTGGTGCCGGAAGTGCTTGTCGCGCATGTCCTCGAAGGTCCCGTAGGAGGCGCCGCAGACCCAGGAGAGGAAGCGCCCCAGGCGGAAGTTCGCGCTGTTGCGCCGGAACACGGTGCTGTGTCCGCACTCGTGGATCATGTAGGCCGCGATCGTCATGCCGTGAGCAAGCACGAGAGTCGCGACGGCGTTGACCGCCCAGCTCTCGTGAAACAGGCCCGCCCATCCGAAGCCGTAGGCCAGCAGGGCATAGACCACCGCCCCCCCGTGGTAGAGGGCGCCCTGGGGATCGCGGAAGCTCGCGGTGGGGGACCACATCGTCGATCCGTCTCCGCTCCGGCGACCCGCCGATGCTATCACGTCGCGCGGAGCGGCCTCCCGAGCAGCCGGTTGGCCCAGGCACGCTGGAAGCGGAGAATCGTCTCGTCCCAGGAGGGCGACGGCCGGGTGCGCCCCCCGACGTCCATCGATCGGGACTGCTGGAGCCCTGCCAGCAACGCCGCGTCCTGATCGTTCACCAGCAGCACGGACTGATGGAGCTCCGCCCGCTCCGAGGCCAGATCCTTCCGCTGAGAGGCGTCGGAGACGACGTAGCTGGCGAGGGTCTCCTCCGTGAAGCCCGGAGATCGAGGCCGGAGCACGATCACCTGCTGGATGTCGGGCTCCACGATCAGCAGGGTGTTGGGCAGGATGACGAAGGCCTCGAGATGCTGGCGTTCCTCTCCAAGACCCGAGAAGCGGGGGAGCGGAGACTCGAGCTGGCCCGAGCCCGGGCCGTAGCCCTGGGGCATGGCCAGGCCCACGATGTCGCCGGAGATCTCCAGGTCCTCGAGAAGGAGCGCGCCGCTGAAGCCGCCGCCGATCTCCGGGTGCGCGATCGGCAGGTGGTAGGCGTCGAGGAAGTTCTCGGCGGCGAGCTTCCAGTTGGCTTCGATCTCGTACTCCACCGAGGACAGGTCGCGAAGCTCGGCGGCCGTCCAGGGGCGGACCCGCTCCTCGAGAGGCGCGATGAACGCATCGAAGGGCGGCGCGTCGCCCGAGAGATTCACGAAGACGATGTCGCGCCAGACCGTGCTGCGCAGGGGAATGAGACCCAGATCGGCGCGGTCGGCGTCGCTGGGCCCCGCGGCCGCATCCGTTCGATCGAAGTGGGGCGCCGACTCGAAGCGGCCGTCCAGGCCGAAGCTCCAGCCGTGGTAGGGACAGACGATGCGACCACCCTGAGCGCGGCAGGGCTCACTCGCCAGCAGGGCGCCCCGGTGGCGACACAGGTTGTAGAAGACCCGGACCTCTCCCTCCCGATCGCGGGTCAGGAGCAGGGCGTGTCCCGCGATCTGCACCGGAAACAAGTCGCCCGGCTCCGGCACGTTCTGACCGCATGCCACGCCCATCCATCCGGGTCGGAACAGGGCCTCGATCTCGGCCTCGAAGATCTCTGGATCGCGATACACGGAGCCGGGAAGGACCGAACCCCGATCCCGGCATCGGCGGATCTCGTCCAGGATCGATTCCCGGGCTGCCATGTCGACCCCTTCGACGTCGCCGCTAGGTCTCGGGCTCGGGCTCGGTCCAGCCCCCACCCAGCGCCTTGTAGAGTCGTACCACGGCGTCGAGTGCTTCGCGCTGGGTGGTGGACTCGTCGAGCTCCGACCCGAAGAGGGTCCGCTCCGTGTCGAGCACCTCGAGGAAGTCCACGACTCCGGCGTCGTAGCGCGCGCGGGAGAGCCGCGCCGCGTTGCGCGCCGACACCACCTGCCGCGCTCGAATGTCGTACTCGAGACGCAGCGTACGGACCGCCGCGAGAGCGTCCTCGACCTCCCGGAACGCCTGACGCAGCACCGCCTCGTAGGCGTAGAGCGACTGCTCGGCGCGTGCGCGCTGGGACTCCGCCTGGGCTTTCAGTCTTCCGCTGTTGAAGATCGGCTGGAAGATGCCTGCGGCGACGTTCCAGGCCTTCGCTTCGTTCGTGTTCAGATCCGACAGCTCGTCGGCGATGGCACCGAGGCTGCCGGTCATACTGATCGAGGGGTAGCGCAGCGCCTCAGCCACTCCGATGCGCGCCGTCTCCGCCGCCAGCGACTGCTCGGCCGCGACCACGTCGGGACGGCGCTGGAGGAGCTCCGAGGGAAGACCCGCCGGCACATCGGGCAGAAGGCGCTGCTCGTCCAGGGCGAGACCCCGGTCGATCGAGCCCGGGTAGCGACCCAGCAGGATCCGCAGCGCGTTCTCGGCCTGGATGATCTGGCGCTCGAAGGACACCGCGCTCGCCTCGGCGATGGCCAGCTCGATCTCGGCCTGGTTCACGTCCAGCTCCGGGACGGTGCCCTTGTCGAAGCGTGCCCGGATGATCTCGAGGCTGTCGCGGCGGCTTTCGGCGGTGCGTATGGCGATGGCGTAGCGCGCATCGAGGTCCCGAAGCAGGAAGTAGGAGGAGGCGACAGAGGCGACGAGGCTGATCGTCACGTTTCGGTGGGCAGCCTCGGTGGCCATCAGATCGGCCCTCGAGCCCTCTGTGGCCCGGCTGTACTTGCGCCAGAGGTCCACCTCGAAGGAGATCTCGCCACCGATGGCGAACTGATCGGAAGTGCGGAGGCTCGGGCTGCCGCCGTGCGTCTGGGATCCCGCCTGCCTCTCGCTACCCCGACCCCGGCCCCCCGAGCCGAAGACGTCCAGGAACGGGAACTGGTCCGCACGGACGAAGGTCACCTGGTAGCGGGCCTCGGCGACGCGGGCGAGCGCCAGGGCGAGGTCCTGGTTCTCCTCCAGGGCCGTCTCGATCAGGGATCGGAGCTCCGGGTCTCCGTAGAGGTCCCACCACGTGAGATTCGCGATCGATTCGCCTGGCGGCGCGGGCTGGAGGTAGGTCTCGGGCAGGTCGAGCTCGGGGCGCTCGTAGTCCGGGGTCAGGGCGCAGCCCGCGCAGACGAGCCACAAGCACACACTCCAGGCGCCGCGGCGGATCATCTCAAGAGCTCCCCTCGCTGGACTGGGATGGAGCTTCGGACCGGGCCACGTAACGCTCGATCACCACGAAGAGCGCCGGCACGATCAGGACTCCGACCACGGTGGCCACGAGCATCCCGCTGAAGACGGTCATGCCCATCACGCGGCGGGCCTCGGCCCCGGCGCCGCTGGCCACCAGCAGCGGAAGGACGCCGAGGATGAAGGAGAAGGCGGTCATCAGGATGGGGCGGAAGCGCTGCCGCGCCGCCTCCATCGCGGCCTCGACCGCGCTCTTCCCCGACTCCATCTCGACCTTCGCGAACTCCACGATGAGGATGGCGTTCTTCGCCGACATGCCGATCAGCATCACCAGGCCGATCTGGGCAAAGACGTTGTTCACGTAGCTCTCGCTGAAGAGGCGCGCGATGAAGAGCCCTCCGACGGCTCCGAAGATGGCGATGGGCACGCCGAGCAGCACCGAGAGCGGAAGCGACCAGCTCTCGTACTGGGCGGCGAGAATCAGGAAGACGAAGACGAGGGCCATCAGGAAGACGACGCTGCCGCTACCCGCCGCGGCCTCCTCCTGGAAGCTCATGGCGTTCCACGAATAACCCATGTCCGGGGGCAGGGTCTCGGCCGCTACCTGCTCCAGGGCTTCGAGCGCCTGGGTGGAGCTGTAGCCCGGCGCGGGCTGGCCCGTGACCTCGGCCGACCGGAAGAGGTTGAATCGATTGGTGAACTCCGAGCCCGCCGTGCGGCTCGCCGTCACGAAGGTGGACAGGGGCACCATGCCGCCGTTGGCATTGCGCACGTAGAAGAAGCGTAGGGAGTCCGCATCGTCCCGATACTGGGGCTCGGCCTGCACGTAGACCTTGTAGAGCCGGCCGAAGCGGTTGAAGTCGTTGACGTAGGCGCCGCCGAGAAAGGCGCCGATGGACGTGCTGACGTCGTCGAGGGGCACGCCGAGCTTCAAGGCCTTGGCGTCGTCGATGTCCAGGAACACCTGGGGAACGCCGGCTCGGAAGAGGCTGTTCGCACCGGCGATCTCGGGACGCTCCATCGCGGCCTTGGTGAAGCGCTGCACCTGCTCGGACAGATACGTAGGCACGTTGCCGCCGCGATCCTGGAGCATTATCGAAAAGCCGGAGCCGGTTCCGAGCCCGGGAATGGCGGGTGGGCCGAAGGCGAAGGCGACCCCGCCACGCAGCGTCGCAAAGGCAGCGTTCATCCGGCGCACGACGTTGCGAGCGTGGTCGGCTTCGTCGGGGCGCTCGTCCCAGTCCTTCAGCTGCACGAAGACCGTCCCCGCGTTCGACTGATTGGTCGCGCTCGGAAGGCTGTAGCCGGCGACCGTGGTCGTGTTCTCGACCGCGCCGATCTCGGCGGTGATCTTCTCGATCCGGCGCATCACCTCCTGCGTGCGCTGGAGAGACGCGCTTTCCGGAAGCATCACGGCTGCCAGCACGTAGCCCTGGTCCTCCTCGGGCATGAAGCCCGCGGGCACGACGCGGAAGAGGATCAAGGTCGCCACCAGCATCGCCCCGAGCAGGACACCCGCGCGCGAGACTCGACTGGTGAAGAAGCTCGTGAACACCATGAAGCGCTCGGTAGCTCGCTCGAACAAACGATTGTAGGCGGCAAAGAAGCGCGCGAAGGCGATCTTCTCCTCTCCCGGGGGCCGGAGCAGGGTCGCTGCAAGCGCCGGGCTCAGGGTAAGAGCGTTGATCGATGAGATCGCCACCGAGATCGCGATGGTGATGGCGAACTGCTGGTAGAGGCGCCCTGTGATCCCGGCCATCGCAGCTACCGGGACGAACACGGCGATGAGGGCGAGGGAGGTGGCGACGATCGGGCCGGACACCTCCTTCATGGCCGCAATGGTGGCGTCCCGCGGCGACATGCCCCCTTCCATCTTCGAGGTCACGGCCTCCACCACGACGATGGCATCGTCGACCACGATGCCGATGGCGAGCACGAGGCCCAGCAGCGAGAGCGTGTTCACCGAGAAGCCGAGCAGCGGAAAGACCGCGAAGGCACCGATCAGGGAGACCGGCACCGCGATCGTCGGAATCAGGGTGGAGCGAAAGCTCTGGAGAAAGATGTAGACGACGAGGATCACCAGGGCGACGGCCTGGAAGAGCGTGATCACGATCTCGCGGATGCCGGCTGTGATGGGCTTGGTGGTGTCGAGAGAGATCACGTGCTCGACGTCTTCGGGAAACCGCTCCGCGAGGCCCGCGACCGTGGCCAGCACGTTCTCCGCAACCTCGAGCCCGTTGGCGTCCGGAAGCTGAAAGATCTGAAGGACCGCCGCGGGGCGGCCATCCGTCTGGGTCTTCAGCAGGTAGTTCTGGGTCCCCAGCTCGATGCGCGCGACGTCACGCAGCAACACCTGGGAGCCGTCCGGATTCGCACGCACGACGACGGCGCCGAACTGTTCCGCCGTGGTGAAGCGGCCGGCCGTCTGCACCGTATAGGTGAACTCGGTGCCCGGCCGGGCCGGTGGGCCCCCCAGCTGACCGGCGGGGACCAGAACGTTCTGCTCCTGGATGGCTCGCTTGATGTCTGCCGCGGTCAGCTCGAGCTTCGCCAGCTCGTCGGGTCGGACCCAGACGCGCATCGCGTACTCGGTCGTGCTGCCGCCAAAGACCTCCACCAGACCGACACCCCGAATCCGCGCCAGGGCGTCGATGATGTTGATCGTCGCGTAGTTCGTGAGGAACTCTTCGTCGAAGCTGCCGTTCGGCGAGACCAGGGAGATCAGAAGGAGTGGGAAGGAGAGCTTCTTCTTGACCGTGACGCCGAGCCGCTTGACCTCCTCCGGTAGCGAGGCCTGGGCCTCGGAGACACGGTTCTGGGTCAGCACGTTGGCCATGTCCAGGTCGGTGCCGACCTCGAAGGACACCTCCAGCGACATTCTGCCGTCGCTCGCATTGACCGACTTCATGTAGATCATGTTCTCGACGCCGTTCACCTTCTGCTCGACAGGTGTGGCGACGGACTGCTCGACGTCGATGGCGTTGGCGCCGGTGTAGGTCCCGGTCACGTTCACCATCGGCGGAGTGATCTCCGGATACTGAGCGATTGGCAGGGACTGGAGCGAGACCAGACCGATGATCACGGTGATGATGGCGATCACCATGGCCACGATCGGCCGGCGGACGAAGAATTCGGCCACGCCTCAGTCTCCGGTGGCTGCGGCGTCGGGCTCGGAGGATTCTGCCGGCGCGGTCGCCGAGCCGGACTCTTCCTCCGAGGTGGCGCCGGCGCGCTTCGAACCGGCTCCCTTCTTCTCGCCCTGGTCCACCACGGGCACGACCTTCAAGCCGGGGGACAGGCGCATCGTATCCACGGCCACCTGCTCCCCCGCTTCGAGACCGCTCTCGATGATCTGGAGCCTGTCGACCTTCGGCCCCAGCTCGACGTCGCGCAGGGCCAGCTCGCCGTCGGCCCCGACGACGTAGACGCGAAACTTCCCCTGGAGCTCGGTGACGGCGCGCTGAGGGATGAGCAGGGCGTTCTCGCGCGTCTCTACGACCGCCCGGATTCGTGCGAACTGCCCCGCCAGCACGATGTCGCGGGGATTCGCGAAGTCCGCCTCCAGGGTGAACGTTCCGGTCTGGGGATTGACGGCAGCGTCGGCAGCCACGACGCGTCCCGGATGCTCGTGCACCGACCCGTCCGCCAGCACGAGCTCGAGGCTCGAGTCTTCGTCCCCCGCACGCTCGCCGCTTTCCTCCAGATCGCGGATCCGCCTGGCGATGCGCAGATAGGTACGCTCGTCGATGGAGAACCGCACGCGAATCGGATCGGTGAGCGAGACGTAGTTCAGAACGACCGGGTTGGGCGAGCGGCCCACGAACTCGCCCACCTTGGCCTGGGTAATGCCGATCCGACCCCCGATCGGCGCCTGGATCCGGGTGTAGCTGAGCTCGATCTCGGCCTGCACCTTGCGGGCTTCGGCGGCCTGCACCGCGCCGAGCGCGGCCTCGTACTGGGCGACGGCCCCGTCCAGGTCCTGCTGGCTCACGGCGTTCATCTCGGCGAGGGGGCGGATCCGGTCGAGGTCCGATTTCGCCTTCGCCAGCCGGGTGCGGGCCTCGGCCAGGTTGCCGTCGGCCTCCACCACCTTCGACTGGAAGGGCACCGGATCGATCGTGTAGAGAAGCTCGTCCTTCTCGACCGAGCGCCCCTCGATGAAGGACATGCTCAGCAGCACCCCCTCGACCCGCGCGCGGATCGGAATGTCCGCCGAGCCGCGGGTCTCGCCAACCATTTCCATCACGATGGGCTGATCGCGCTGAATCACCTTCGCCACCGGGACCTCCGGCGGCGCCGGGGGCGGCGGCTCGTCGGCGCAGCCGAGACCCAGGACGAGGCCCGCGGCGAGGAGGAGTCGGGTCGGGCCAGCCCGGCGCGCACCGGACACAGGGGGGGCGATCATGAGGATCCTCTCGGGTGGCGACGCCTGGAGCCGGGCGGACCAGAGTACAGGAGAGACGGGGCACTTCGGAAGGGCCGGCGCGCCTTCGATCACCCGGCTCTGTCGGGTATTGGATTCAGGGCTCGACCGTCGTCACGATCCGAGCCCTGGGGAGCGACTCGTAGGCCAGGGGCTCTCCTCGGGGCCCCGCGCAGCACCGGCTCGAGGTCGATCGAGGCGTCTCGGCCTCATCCCCCAGCTTCTATTCGATCCGCCGGGAGCAGCCAGCGCTCCCACCAGTGCAGGGTCAGTGCGTCGGCCACCTCGCCCAGGTGATGACCTGCCCCGTCGAAGACGATCATCTGGAAGCGATCCGGCACGCCGGCGGCCTCGTAGGCCGGTCGAAGGGAGGCGGCGGTGCTTCGGGCGCAGGCGATCGGTATCGCCCGATCCTCACTTCCCACCACGAGCAGCAACGGACGCGGGGGCAGGCGCTCCGGGTGGCGGATCGGCTCACGCTCGCGGAGCTCCGCCTCGTAGTCGGGATCGAGACGCAGCTCGCCGGCGGGGAGCCAGCGCGGATCGTCCTTCAACCCGAGGGAGGAGGAGCGCAGGAAGCGGTGGTAGTCGCCGCAGGCCACCCGGACGACTCCCGCCGCGAGACGCGGCTCTCGCGCCAGGGCCTCGAGAGCGACGAAGCCCTGGGTCGAGCTGCCGGCAATGGCGATACGCGACGGATCGACCTCGGGCAGCGACTCCAGCAGGTCCAGCACGTCGGACACGATCGCGACATTGCCG
>CALDCK010000055.1 GCA_937937315.1 uncultured bacterium | reverse complement strand
AGCGCGGCGAAGCGCCAGCCCAGGATCGGAACCTCCCAGGCCACGAAACGGTGGAGCGCCAGGAGCGACCACGCCGAGAGGAAGGCCACGACCGGCCCGGCGCCGGCACCGGATCGGATCATCACCGCGGCCACGGGCATCGACACGAAGGGACCGGCAGGCGTCACGACGCCGGCGCAGACCGCGAGCAGGATGCCGCCCAGACCCGATTCGGCGCCGAGGCGCTCGCGGATCCACGCCTGGGGAATCAGTGCATCGGCGAAGCCCGCAGCCAGGAAGGACACGACGATCACCGGCCCGAAGCGGACCAGCATGCGGCCGCCCTCGCCGAAGCCCGAAGCCACGAGCTCCGTCCCTCCGCGCGCGTGGGCGTACGCCGCCAGCGCCGCCAGCAAGGCGACCATCGTGATGAGCGTCCCGTCGATCAAGCGTGATCTCCCCGACACGGGCTTCAGTAATACACCGTCCGGGCCCGGTGGCGGGGATGGGCCTTCATCTCCGGCTCCTGGCCAAGGCCCCAGAGCCAGTGGTCCAGCTCCCCGGCGGTGATATCGAAGCCGCCGGTGCGGGCGCGCGCGACGATGCCCTCGACCGCGTGCAGCGCAACCGCGCGGATCTCGACCTCCTCGGGGCTCCCCGGCTCGAGCAGCACGCCGGTATCGATGCGCTGGGCGAGGTCCGAGCGATGACGCAGCACCCCCTCCCGCCGCAGCACGTGGGGGACGAGGTTGTCCGCGAAGAGCGTGAGGTGGTGCAGGTCCCGGAAGCACCCGGGCCCCTTCCCTCCGAAGGCCAGGGCCAGATCCGAGGCGGTGATCTGCGCGCGCTTGTAGAGCGGCACCGGCAGCCCCCGGTGCCGGGCGACGTCCCGGTAGAGGGGCATCCGCGTCAGGATCTGCACCAGGCGAGCCGCCGAGCCCTCCGCGGCGGCGACGAGAGCGTCGAAGCGTCCGGCGAAGCGCTCGTGGAGAAGCACTCCGAGATCGTTCAGGGCCGTCGTGAAGTGCGTCATCAGCCCCGCGACGGCGACGTTCCCCTCCTGGCCGAAGAGGCGGGCGCACTCGACGACGTCGAGTGCCCGCAGGGAGGCCGCGTCCCAGGGACCAACCGCCTCGAAGCGCTCCTTCAGAGCCGTCGCGATCGTGAAGTAGCCCGAGAGGCCCGAGGGCTTGCGGAGCACGGGAAACCACCCGGAGCCGAAGTTGATCGCGTTCAATGTCACGACGTAGGCCAGGGTGTGATCGGGATCGTCGAGGGCGTGATGGGCGGGGTCCGCCGACGACGGGCTCGGAGGACACCTCGCCAGCTCGTCCGCGAAGGCCTCGAGTCTCGCCGCGTCGATCGTCACCCATTCGGCCCTGGCCGCGACCTGGGCGCAGGCGGCGCGGATGCGCTGGAAGAGATCTCCGCTCACGAGGCCGGGACGAGGATCGTGAGCGCCGAAGGCATCACTTCGATGCGCGCCGGCAGGGTGCCCAGGGGCTCCCCGTCGAGCTCGAGCTTCACGCGGCCCGGCTCGGCGATGGCCTCGATCACATCGCCCCGGTGGAAGGCGACAGCCGGATCCCCGACGTGGGTCCCCGCATAGATCCGCGGCAGCTTCATCACCAACCGAGGGATCGACAGATCCGAGATGATCACCACGTCGAGACGACCGTCGTCGAGGCGGGCTGCGGGTGCGACCTGCATGCCGCCGCCGAAGTAGCGCCCGTTGGCCGCTGTCGAGAGGATCAGGGGCGCGTCGTGAACGACCGCGCCGTCGACGCGGATCGTGACGCGCTCGCTCCGATAGCGGAGGATCGCCCGCAGAGTTCCGAGCAGGAACGAGAAGGTGCCTCCGAAGCGCTTCGTCGAGCGATTCACCAGCTCGACCGTGAGCCCGCTGATCCCCAGGCTCGAGACGTTCACGAAGTAGGAGGTGCGCTCGGCGCCGTCGGCGCCGACGAAGCGGGCTCGACCCGCGTCGATCGTGCGGGTCGCTCCCTGGGCGATGCACTCGAGGGCACCGTCGATCCCCCGCGGGACTCCCAGGCTCCGGCCGAAGTCGCCCCCGGTGCCGAGAGGCAGCAGGCCGATCCTGGCGTAGCCGGCGAGATCGGCGGCCAACAATCCCGTCGCCACCTCGGAGAGGGTCCCGTCGCCTCCGGCGACCACGACCTGCTCTACGCCGGCGCGGACGCCTTCTCGCGCGAGCCGCTCGGCGTCACGAGGGGCTTTCGTGTGCTCGACCTCGACGGGGCCCAGAACATCGCGAAGCCGCGACTCGATCCTACGCCAGCGACGTCCGGTCGCGCCGTTCCGGCTCGTGGGGTTGACGATGACGAGCGTGCGCTGCGCCACGAGCCGGAGAGTAGCCGGACCGGGCCCCCACTCACCGGAAACCTCAGCACCGGATCCCGGCAACCCAAGATAGGGAAAGCGGGGAGCTCCCCGCGGGGAAACCACTCCGGTCGGCCCTCATCCAGCCCTACGACTCGCCGATGAAGAAGCCGGAGGTGGAATGCTCGCTCTGCTCTACGAGCTCATGACCCTGCTGATGCTGTGGCTCTGTCTGAGCACCTGGCAGCGGGACCGCTCTGCCCCGGGGCGCCACCTGTTCATGGCCCTCTGCCTCGGGGTATCGCTGTGGAGCGCGGCCCATCTGGCGACGGATCGGATGGCCCTGCCCCCCTGGGTCGCGGATCGCCTCCTCTACCTGGGAGTGCTCAGCGTTGCGCCGCTGTGGTTCGCCCTCGTCCTGAGGGTGCGAGGCAGGCCGGTCGGTGAAAGGAGCGCCGGCCCGATCGCGCTGCTCCTTGCTCCCGGTGCGGCCTGCTATGCGCTCGTCCTGACCGGCGACCCCGAGGGCTGGTTCCTGGGACAGGCAGACGGGGGCGTGACCTTCGGCCCCCTCTGGTGGGCCCATTCCGGCTACGCCTGGGCGATCGCCACCACCGCCTCGGTTCGATTCGTGCGCGGCGCACTGCAGATGCCGGAGACCGAGGCCCGGATCCGGCGCCTGGGAACCGGGCTCATGAGCTTCACCCCCATCCTGGGCAGCCTCGCCTACGTCGCCGCGGGGCTTCGCGGCGACGACCCGACACCTCTATTCCTCGGTGCGACCCTGGTCGCTCTGCGCAGCGAGCTCTACGCCGGCGACCTCCTCCAGGCGATTCCCGTCTCCCACCACGATCTGGTCGGCCACATTCCCACGCCCCTGATCCTGACCGATCTCGACGACCGGGTGACGGAGATCAACCCCGCCGCGCAGGTCCGGCTCGGCATCACCCGCAGCGACGCCCTCGGGCGCCGACTCGGCGCGATCCGAAGGGAGGCACTCGAATCCGCAGAGCTCGAGCGTTGGGCCCTGGTCGCCGCGGGGCGGGAGGCCGGACACATTCTTCTGATCCGACCGCGGAAGAAGCACGGCGCGGAGGTCCCGGCGTGATCCTCGACGCGCTGCTCCTCGAAGCGATCCTGCTCCTCGCCGTGTCGGTCGGGCTCGGCGTCTGGCAGCGCGATCCCTCGACCACGGGTCGGCTGACCTTCTGTGCGCTCTGCGCCGCAGGAGCCGCCATGACCCTCGGCGAGATCCTCATGCTGCGCGAGCTCACCACCGAGGTGACGGCGGATCGCGTGAAGTACGCGGGAGTGATCGCGCTCCCGCCCCTCTGGCTCGGCTTCGCCAGCCACGTGGGCCGTCTCGAGGTCGCGCGACGCATCCCGTGGTTCCCGGCGCTGCTGCTCGTCCCGGGCCTCTTCTTCTACGGCATCATGCTGAGCCCCCGCTACGGATCGCTCTTCATGACGACGGTTTCGGGGGGCGATGACGTCTACGGCGCGCTGTGGTGGGTGTCATCCTTCTATGGGGAAGCGCTCGCCCTGTGCGGTTCGCTGATCCTCGCCGCCGCCGCGCTCCGCACAGGCCGGACGCCGCACCGCGCCGGGCGAGTGGCCCTCGCTGCGGTCTCGTTCCTTCCGATCTTCGGCAACGCACTCTACGTGGGGGCTCGGATCTCCTGGCCCTACGACCCGACGACCCTGATGCTCGGCGTCGTGCTGCTCGCGATCCGCAATGCCGTGTTCGAGGGCGGGCTCCTCGAGCCGCTTCCGATCTCCCAGCGCGACCTGATCCATCAGCTCCCGCTCGGCGTGATCCTGACGGACAACCACGGACACGTGGTCGAGATGTCCGACACCGCGGGGAACCGACTCGGCGTGTTCGAGGAGTTCGCGCTGGGGCGCTCGATCGAGGAGGTCCTGGCCTGGAGCGAGCCCACGCCGATGCACGACCTCGAGCTCACCCGGCGCGGCAGCTCCGCCGGCCGCCTGATCCTGCTCGACTGACCGGATCCCGGCGACTCCCGAGGCTCCGACTTCAGCTTCCCTTCCGCAGCAGGTTGAGGGCGGAGCCGGCGCGGTACCAGGCGATCTGGTCGTCGTTGAGGGTGTGGAACGCGCCGAACTCGTCCTCACCGCCATCCTCGTGGTGGAGCACGATCCGAAGCGGCACACCCGGAGCGAGATCTGCGAGTCCTCGGACACTGACTCGATCGCCCTGCTGGACCTTCTCGTAGTCCGCGGCGCTCTCGAAGGTGAGGGCCAGGACGCCCTGCTTCTTCAGGTTGGTCTCGTGGATGCGCGCGAAGCTCCGCACGATCACGACGGCAGCGCCGAGCAGTCGCGGCGACATCGCCGCATGCTCCCGGCTCGACCCTTCCCCATAGTTCTCGTCGCCGACGACGGCCCAGCGCTGGCCCTCGGCCTTGATGTGACGCGCGATCGCGGCGAAGGGCACGTCCGGGTCGCCGGACAGGGGGTCGCGGCCGGTGCCGGCCTTCCCGCTGAAGGCATCGACGGCTCCGGAGAACATGTTGTCGCTGATGTTCTCCAGATGACCCCGGAAGCGCAGCCACTTGCCCGCGGGCGAGATGTGGTCCGTCGTGCACTTGCCCTTCGCCTTGAGGAGCAGGGGCACGCGCTCGATGTCGCCCCCGTCCCAGGCGGGGAAGGGGGAGAGGAGCTCGAGGCGCTCGCTGTCGGGCGCCACCTTCACCTCGATCCCGGACGAGTCGGCGGGGGGCTCGCGATAGCCCTCCCGGCTCTCCACGAATCCATCCGGCGGGATCTCCGGCGCGGGTGCCGGCGCCTCGAGGCGATAGCGCTCGCCGTTCGCGGACTCGATCTCGTCGCTCAGGGGATCGAAGTCGAGCGTCCCGGCCAGCGCATAGGCGACCACGATCTCGGGGCTCGCGATGAACGAGTAGGTGCCCGCATTGCCGTCGTTGCGCTTGCGGAAGTTTCGGTTGTAGGAATTGATGATCGAGTTCTCCTCGCCCTCTCCGAGGTCGTCGCGCCGCCACTGTCCGATGCAGGGGCCGCAGGCATTCGCGAGCACGAGACCTCCGATCGCCTGGAAGTCGTCCATCTGGCCGTCGCGCTGGATGGTGAGGTGGATCTGCTCGGAGCCCGGCGTCACCCAGAGCTTTGCCTTCGCCCGATCGCCGTGGCGACTGGCCTGCCGCGCGACGTTCGCCGCCCGCTCCAGATCCTCGTAGGAGGAGTTGGTGCAGCTGCCGATCAGCGCCGACGTGAGGGTCGGCGGGTAGCCCTTCTCCCGGACGTCCTCCGCCATGCGCGAGACCGGGCGGGCCAGGTCCGGCGTGTGGGGGCCCACGACGTGGGGCTCCAGGCTCGAGAGGTCGATCTCCACGACCTCGTCGAAGAACCGGCTCGGATCGGCCTCGACCTCCGGGTCGGCGCGCAGCAGCTCTGCATGGCGGTCGGCCAGGTCGGCAATCTCCTCTCGACCGGTGGCCTTCAGATAGGTGGCCATCCGCGCGTCGTAGGGGAAGATCGAGGTAGTCGCGCCGAGCTCGGCGCCCATGTTGGTGATCGTCCCCTTGCCGGTGCAGCTGATCGAGGCTGTTCCCGGACCGAAGTACTCGATCACCCTGTTGGTGCCGCCCTTCACGGTCAGGATCTCGCAGACCTTGAGAATCACGTCTTTCGGTGCCGTCCATCCCGAGAGCGAGCCCGTGAGGCGCACGCCCACCACGTCCGGGTAGAGCACCTCCCAGGGGAACGAGGCCATCACGTCGACGGCGTCGGCGCCTCCGACGCCGCAGGCGAACATCCCCAGGCCGCCGGCGTTCGGGGTATGAGAGTCGGTGCCGATCATCATGCCGCCGGGAAAGGCGTACTTCTCCAGCACCACCTGATGGATGATCCCCGCCCCGGGTCCCCAGAATCCGATGCCGTAACGCGCCGATGCGCTCTCGAGAAAGTCGTAGACCTCGCGGTTCGTCGATCGCGCCGTGTCCATGTCCGCCGCGGCTCCGACGTGGGCCTGGATCAGGTGGTCGCAGTGGACGGTGCTCGGAACGGCCGTCTCGTCCTTCCCGGCGAGCATGAACTGGAGGAGTGCCATCTGTGCCGTGGCGTCCTGCATGGCCACCCGGTCCGGGCGCAGGCCCACGTAGCTGCGGCCGGGCTCCAGATCCTCGCCTTCGGGATCCGCCAGGTGCCCGAGGAAGACCTTCTCGGCGTAGGTGAGCGGTCGACCGAGGCGACTGCGCGCCGTCTCCACGTTGCGCGAGAGTGTCTCGTAGGCGCGCTGCACGAGGGCGGGGGTCGTGTCGATGGCAGGCATGGCGTTCCTCCTGACGGCGGGCTTTCCAACGTAGCGCAGCCCCCCTGGGAGAAATCGCCGTGAGGGTCAGCGCGAGAGGGCTTCCGCGAGCTCCGACAGGAGGTGCGCCGACGCGCGGGAGGCCTTTCGGAAGTCCTCGAGATCGAGGCTCTCGTTCTCCCCGTGCGCGTTGCAGGGGGGATCCTCGAGGCCCAGAAGGAGCGCGGGGACGCCGCCGAGCACGCTCACGAACGGCCCCACGAAGGGAATCGTGGCGCCGCAACGGATCGTCACCGCGTCGCGACCGAAGCCCGCGGCGAGAGCGCGGCGCGCGGCTTCGAAGGCCGGCCCTTCAGCACGGGTCTGCCAGCCGTCCACCGCCGCCCGGACCTCCGTCTCGACGCGCGCGCCGAAGGGAGGGTCTCGTTCGAGGAACGCGGTAAGGACATCGCACACCCGCTCGGCGCTCTGACCCGGCGCGACGCGCACCCCCACCCGCGCGCGCGCCTCGGCAATGAGCTGATTCGCGGCGCCGTCGAGGGGCATCGCCTCGAGGGCCACGACCGAGAGGGCCGGGCGATACCACAGTCTCTCGTAGACCGTCCGCTCGACGTCACCGGTCACCCGGCTCGAGTCGAGCATGCCGGCGTCGCGTCGGAATTCCGACGCGTCGAAGGGCAGCGCCTCGAGCGCGGCGCGCAGGTCAGCCGCCAGCGGAGGAACGTCGTCCGCCAGACCGGGGATCGCGATCTCACCCCGCTCGTCGAGCAATCGCGCCAGCAGCATCGAGAGCGCCGTCGCTGCATCGGGGACCGGTCCACCCCACATCCCGCTGTGCAGCGGGTGATCGAGGATGCGCACGGTGACGTCG
>CALDCK010000054.1 GCA_937937315.1 uncultured bacterium | reverse complement strand
GGCGCGGCGGAGCTCGCGATTCTCTCGCTCGAGCTCCTTCATCCGGGCCTGGCCCTCGCTCGTCACCCCTCTGCGGCGACCGCTATCGACCTCGGTCTGTCGCACCCACTTGCGGAGGATCTCCGCAGAGCATCCGATCTTTTCCGCGATCGACCGGATCGCCTCCCACTCGGAGCCGTACTCAGCCCCGTGCTCGAACACCATCCGGACAGCCCGCTCGCGGACCTCTTGGGGAAACCTGCTGCTTCTTGCCATGACTCCATCCTCTCAAGGAATGGAGTCTCCGGTAAACCCGGGGCGATTCAGAGCGTCCGCCGGGCCCCTTCTTGGGCGATCGCGTCCAGGTGCGCGGCCAAGTCCTTGGCCTCGTCTCCGTGGAGATGCGTCACGTCGGGCACTGCAGATGCCTCTTTTCCGTGAGGTTATACCGTGGGGAGTCGCTGCTACGGGGTCTGTGAGGACGGCGACCGCCGAATCCGCGCACGCGCGGGAAGCCTCTACCTGGGGGTGGGGGGACAAGCGGGGGACAAAGGTTCACGATGCAGAACCCTTGTCTTCCGGGGGGTTAGGCTCGTCGTCGTCGGGTTCGATTCCCGCCGCCTCCACCACCGTTCCTGGAGAACTCAAAGGCTCGTTCGAGTCGGCAATCGGGGCGAAGCCCGGATCCGCCAGCAGATTCGTCAACGGACGCAACGGAATCGACACGACCCCCGGCCTCTCCTGCCCTCACCGTTCCAGCATCTTGGCAACGCGCTCGACGCGGCGCGGTGCATTCATCGCGACGTACGCCTGCTGCGCTTCGTGCAACAACCGATCCCGCTCCGCATCCTCGCTGCGCGCTAGAGCCAGCTCCGCCCGCCACTCTAGCAGCCGCGGGGAGAGCACGGCGACACCCAGCTCCTCGATCGCAGCCTCGACTTCGTCGAGTTCGGCCTGCACTTCGTCGAGCGCGTCGCCTCCTGCACCGCGAAGCCGCGCCATCGCGCCGATGCCGCGGGCCAGCACCAGGTAGTTCAGTCGGGCCGAGCGGCGGCACAGGGCGACCGCTTCGTTCGCGGCCTGCTCGGCGGCTGCGGTGTCGCCCGTCTCGAGCAGCGCTTCGGCCAGGATGGTCGCCGGAATGCAGGCCTGGAACTTCTCGACCTCGGCCATGTGCTCGAGGGTTTCGCTTGCGGCTTCGATGGCTCCCGTGGCGTCGCCGTTCGTCGCACAAGCTAAGGCCCGCGCGAGTCGGGTATAGGCGGCCAGCGACGGTGGGTCGCCCAGGCGGGTCGCCAGCTCTTCGATTTGTCGCGCGAAGCCACGAGCACCTGGTCCGTCGAGTGCGTGGTAGCTCAACTCCGTCGAGTACATGAGATTGTACCCGATGAACTCCGGGGTTCCGTCTTCCTCGGAAAGTCGACGATGTTCGAGGAGGTCCGTGCGCGCCTCGTCGAATCGACCCATCCAGAACTTGCAGAATCCCATGAAGAACGAGCTCACCGTATGGGGATTGAAAGCCGTGAGCCACTCCTCGGCCGGCAGCTTGCGCGGGTAGTGCGGCAGCCGCGCTTCGATCTGCTCGAGCGTTTCGCGAACGGTGCCGTTGAAGGCCATTGCGTCGACGAGGCTGGCGTGAATCCCGGCGATCATGCTCGGCTCTCCGAGTGATTCCGCCTTCGGAAGCGCCTCCCACATGAGATCCAGGTAGTCCTGGACGTCGCCGTCGCCGCAGCGGGATCGGCCGTAGCCGGCGGACATCTGCAGGGCGGTCGTCGAGTCGCCGGCCGCTTCAGCGAATTCGCTTCCTCGCTGGAAGAGCGCACTCGCTTCGTCGCCTCCCATGCCGAAGCGCCAGCCGAGCCGTAGGCGGTTTCGGCAGGCTTCTGCCCCGAGGGATGCGGTCTCGACGTCGAGCGGAAGATCGTCGACGAGCCCGAGCAGTCGAGCGAGGTGTTGGTCGGCGGCTGGGACGTCGGTTTGAATGACCCATTCAGCGGCAATACGGTGCCAGCGTGCAGCAGCGAGCGCTTCGCCGGCTTCTTCGTTGTGATGCGCGAGCAGTGCGGCTTGTTCGTCGAGATGGTCGGCGTAGTAGACCTCGATCGCCGCGGCGACGCGCTTGTGCACGGCCCGACGCCGCTCGCGAAGTTGGCTGCCGAGCGCCACCTCCTGTGTGAGCGGGTGCTTGAACGAGTACTGAACCGCCGGGAAGATCGAGAGTTCGTACAGAAACTCGGCGTTGCGAAGCTCGGCGAGCGCTTCCTTGAGGGCGCGTTCCGGTAGCTCCACGACCTCTGCGAGCATCTCCTCAGCGAAGTCCTTGCCGATCACCGAGGCCACCTGCAGCACCTTTTTCTCGCGCTCGTCGAGGCGATCGATGCGCGACGCGAGCAGCGCCTGCACTGTCGCGGGCACTTCGAGCCGTTCGACCGGTGTGACCAGTCGGTACGCACCGCGCGTTCCTTCGAGGTGGTCGGATTCGATCAGGCTCTGTGCCACTTCTTCGACAAAGAATGGATTGCCACCGGTGCGTTGGTGGATTGGCACGGCGAGTCCGGCGAGGCTCTCATGCGAGCCAAGCAGGTCGGCGATCAGTTCGGCGATCGCATCGGGGCCGAGCGGCGTGAGCGCGATCTGCTGATACCACGACTTCTGCATCCACGGCGCGTGGTACTCGGGGCGGAAGTTCAGGAGCAGCAGGTTCTGTGCGCCATCGCGCGCTTCGACCATGTGCGCGAGGAACTCGCCACTCGGCTCGTCCATCCAATGGAGATCTTCGATCAGCGTGACGGTCGGGCGTTCTTCCGACACGCTCTGGATGACCTGTCGCATGACGGCGAGAATCTGGCGCTGCCTGGCTTCGGGATCGAGCTTCGGTGCCGGCCGCTGCGGGTCGGCGACGCCGAGGAACTCGAACAGCACGGGCAGGGCCTCGGCGAACGAGGAATCGAGCAGCACCATGCGGCCCGCGATCTTCTCGCGCGCCGTGCGGTCGTCGTCTTTCGAAGTGATGGCGAAGTAGGCACGGAAGACCTCGAGAATCGGCAGCAGCGGGATGTTCTTGCCGTGCGCGACCGCGCGACCTTCGAACACGTCCATGCCTTGCGCGCGGCAGCGCTCCAGGAACTCGAAGCACAGCCGGCTCTTCCCGGTGCCCGCCTGCGCGACCACGCCGACGACCTGGCCGTTGCCCTGTGCAGCTTGCTCGACCGCGTCTTCGAGGACGCGCAGATCGGCCTGGCGTCCGACGAAGCGCGAGAGACCACGCGCGAGAGAAATGTCGAAGCGCGATGTCGAAGAACCGAGGCCCGCGAGCCGGTGCACTTCGACCGTGCCCGCGACCCCCTTCACGTTGAACTCGCCGAGCTCTTCGAGGTCGAAGTAGCCCGATACGAGTGCGGCGGTATCGTTGCTCAGGTAGCAGGAGTTGGGTGACGCGAGCGATTCCATCCGCTGCGCGAGCCCCACCGCGTGCCCTTGCGCGGTGTAGTCCATGCGCAGGTCGTCGCCGATCTTGCCGACGACGACTTCGCCGGAATGAAGGCCGATGCGGGTCGAGAAGCCGAGGCCGTGCTCGCGCTTCAACTCGGTGGCGTAGCGGTCGAGTTCGTCGCGCAGGTGGAGTGCGGCATAACACGCGCGCTGGGCGTGATCTTCGTGCGAGATCGGTGCGCCGAACAGCGCCATGATGCCGTCGCCCGTGTACTGGTTGATGGTTCCCTCGAAACGGTGGACGCCGTCGGCCAGTAGCTTGAAAAAGCCGTCGAGGATCTCGTGCCAGCGTTCGGCGTCGACCTGACCAGCGAGATCCATCGACCCCTGCACGTCCGCGAACATTACTGTCACCTGCTTGCGCTCACCTTCGAGCGCAGATTTCGAGTGCAGGATCTTGTCGGCGAGGTGGCGCGGCGTGTAGTCGGCGGGCGAGCGATCGACGGCAGGCTCGGTCGGGGGAGTCGGCGCTTCGCCTCCGACAGCGGCACCGCAGCCGTTGCAGAACTTCGACCCGGGCGGTGGCGTCGCGCCGCACGACCTGCACGTCAAGACGAGCGATGCCCCGCAGGCGTTGCAGAAGGCAGATCCGTCGGGAGCGTCGTTTCCACAGGCATCGCAGGTCATGGATGGAGACTACACCGCTTGCCTGCGTTGCGCGTCGCGATCGGCGGCACCGCTTGCCCCCAGCGGTCGATTGGCGCGTTCGGGCGACCGTCACCTTCCCGGCGGATCCCGGTCCGTATGGCCATCGCCTTCGATCTCCGCATAGAATTGCCGTCATGCGATTTCATCTTCTCTGCACCCTTCTCTGCGCCGCGCTCGTGGGCGGTGGCGCCCAACTGGCCCTCGGGACCTCTGCGACCGGCGAGTCCGAAGCGCCGATCGGAACCGTCGTGTTCCCGACCTCCGGCTCCGCGGAGGCGCAGCAGCATTTCCTGCGAGGCGTCACGATCCTGCACTGACCTGACTCCCTCATGACCTGACCCCGTTGGTCGTTCCCTCGGGAAGCCTTGACCCGGAGGGGTGCTTCGTCCTTCAGGCCACGCGGGGTGGCGCCGATTCAGCTGCACAGGCCCTTCGCCGGCGGCGCCTCCAGGAGCCCGATTCGGGCAAGTGGGCGATCATGCGGTCATCGGCGGGAAGCAAGGAAGAGCATGCCTGCACAGGCAACGGTCCGGGACCGATGGCGCAATCTCGGGATCCTGGGCGCGGTCGGCGCGATGTGGATCCTCGCGGCGGGCCCGGCGCGGGCCCACGACATTGCGGGCGTTCTGCCCACGTCGGTCGGTCTGCCCGAGGTGAACGTGGTCCTTCGCCCCACGGCCGGCGCGGTGCCGTACTCCGGACTCGACTCCTTCGCGTTTCCCCTGACCACCCTCCGGATGATCTACGACACCGGGGCCAGCGGCGTGATCCTCTTCGAGGGCCCAGCACTTGCGCTCTCCTTGCCGGTCGCGCAGTTCATGGGCACGGACGTCGTGTTCACGGACGTCGGGGTCGGCGGGGCGACCACATTCGACGTCTCCGATCCGGTCCACATGAGCCTGGGCAGCTTTACCCAGGACCCGCCGGATCCCTACACGACGGATGATGACTATCCGCGACAGTCTGCGGGCCTGCGGCTGCAGCTCGGCCCGCCGGGCTCGGCGGAGCTCTTCATCGCGGACTTCACCCAGCTGGGCGTCGTCGGTACGCCGGCCATGGCCGGCCGGGTATCCATGATCAATCCAAAGCTCGCCGAGGTGTCCTTCTCCGAGCTGACGCCGGCCAACACGATCCATACGCACGTCTACGACCCGCAGATTCCTGCGGAGAGCGGCCCGGGAATCCTCGCTCCCGACGTGCGTGTCGAGCTCACGCTGAAGTCCTTCGATCGATTCACCCACACCGCGCCCGCGGGCGCAACCGGGCCGACGCTCGCTGAGAACCCGTTCATCGGCCCCGATCCGCTGGCGGCGCTGGAGGGGGAGGGGCCACTTCCGACCACGCCGCCGGGGATCACGGTGAGCCTCGGCGGCGCTCAGGCGACCGGCACCTTTCTGCTCGATACGGGCAGCCAGATCACATCGATCTCCAGTGCGATGGCGCTGACATTGGGCGTGCGTTACTGGGCGCCGGGCGATCCGGGTTACGACCCGGCCTTCCCGGCGACGCTGGTGCACGATGCGGGCGGCTCCCTCGTCGCGAACCAGTTCACCGTCGATATCAGCGGCATCGCGGGCACGACCACGATCGCGGGCTTCCCCGCCGACTCGCTTCTGGTGCGCACGATGGAAGGCGACCCGCTCGCCGACGCGGATCCGAATCACTTGAACTTCGTCTCGGCTCCCGTGTTCGTGCATGACATCGAGCTGATGGACCCGGTCACCCTGGACACCTTCACCTTCGACGGCATCCTCGGCACGAACTACCTGTTCGGGAGCGGCGACCTCTCGGCCCTGTCGGGCT
>CALDCK010000053.1 GCA_937937315.1 uncultured bacterium | reverse complement strand
CGCCAGGGGGTTGCGTCTCACCCCTAAAGTTCAGGCGTCACCGGACGATGAGCGCAGAGTTCAGGAGGAGTCCGCGTGGCGTTGGTCGGTCTATTGCTCGTCGCTCTCGGGCTGCGTCTGCTGAGCCGGGCCCGCCGGCTGGCGAGCCTGCCGGAGCTGTCCGTCGGGATCTGGTTCGTCGGCATGGGACTCGGACTGCCGATCATCCACCGCGCGAGCATCCCGGGGGGCGTTTCGCCCGAGGTGGGGCCGGCACTGGTGGGCTTCGGGCAGGCCCTGGTTGCGATCGCCTTCAGCGGCCTCTACGTCTTCATCTGGCGCGTGTTCGGCCCGACCTCGTCCTGGCGCCGCAATCTCGCCGTCGCCGGCGTGGCCAGCGGCGTGGTGACCTGGATCGGGGCCGGCGTGATCGAGAGCTTCGCTCCCCAGGGCGGTCCCGCGACGCTGGCCATGGCAACGATTCGCATCGCCGGGGTGGCCTGGGCCTTTGGCGAGACCACCCGATACGCGGCATTGATGCGACGGCGCACGCGGATCGGCCTTGCCGATCCCGTCGTGTCGAACCGCTTCGCCCTGTGGTCCCTCTGGACCGGCACCCTCCTGCTGGGAATGGCCTTCACGGTGGGGGTGCGCTGGATCCAGATCGAGCTACAGCGGGGTGGCCTCGAGATCGACGTGGATCTCCTCGTCGCATCCACGCGCGGGGTCTTCGCCGTATTCGGCCTGATCGTGTCCAGCGCGATGTGGCTCGCGTTCTTCCCGCCGGCTCGCTACGAGGCCTGGCTGCGCGCCCAGCCCGCAACGCCCTGAGCCGCGTCGGCTCGCTCCCGCCGCGGATCTCCGGGTCTCGATCGTAGGGAGGCGCGGAGAGCCGCCGTGGCTACAATGCGGCCCGTCCGAGCTGGGAGAGGCCGCACCGAAGCGGTTCGGGCGCGGGCCGTCGACTTGCCCCGTCCCCCACGCTCTCGACCCTCACACAGGACGGTTCGATGACGCACGCACGCCCTCCGCTCGCCGGTGTCCGGGTGATCGAGAGCTCACTGCTCGGCCCCGGAGCGATAACAACCCATCTCGCGGATCTCGGCGCGGAGGTGATCAAGGTGGAGTCGCCCGCCGGGGATTACATCCGGGAGATGACCTGGCCCATCGTGGAGGGCGTCTCGCTGTTGCACCTGCACGTGCACCGGGGAAAGCGCAGCATCGTCCTCGACCTCCGGAAGGAGGAGGGAGTGGCGGTCTACCTCGACCTGGTGCGGAAGGCCGACGTGGTCGCCGAGGCCATGCGCCCGGGCTCCCTCGAGCGGCGCGGACTCGGCTACGAGGCGCTGCGCGCCGTGAACCCGCGCATCGTATTCTGCAACATCTCCGGCTACGGCATGACCGGCCCCTATCGGGATCTGCCGGCCCACGGCATCGCCTTCGACACCTGGTCGGGAATCGTCTCCCCCGCGACCGACGAAGAGGGCTTCAGCTACCTGCCGGAGCACGCCTCCATGGGGATGCACGCGGGGCCCCTCTTCGGCGCCCTGGGAATCCTCGCCGGGATCATCCGCGCGCGGGAGAGCGGCGAGGGCAGCATGCTCGAGATCGGCCAGTGCGACGCGGCCGCCTACATGGACTGGTATCGGAGCGAGACCTGGAAGGCCTACGAACGACCCGAGTCCGAGGTGACTGGAAACAAGGCGGACGACTACGAGCGTCGCGCGCCGGGCACCGCCGGGATGCGCGAAGGCGTCCGCTACCAGGTCTACGAGTCTTCCGACGGCCACGTGCTCCTCATGGCCTCGGAGCAGGCCTTCTGGAAGAACTTCTGCGAGTGCGTCGGGCGCATGGATCTCTTCGAGCGCTGGCCGGGCTCGAAGTTCGCGGATCACGCCCGCGGGAATCGGGAGCTGCAGCGAGTTCTTCGGGACATCTTTCGGACGAAGACTTCGAAGGAGTGGATCCGCCTGGGCGGAGAGAAGAACTTTCCGATCGCACCGGTGAACACGCCCAAGACCATCGCGGAGGATCCGCAGTTCCAGGACCGCTTCCCGTGGATCCCGGCATCGCGTCTGGGCGCGGATCAACTGCCCTTCCCGGTGAAGTTCCAGTCCGAGACGCTGCCCGAGCCGACGAAGGCGCCCGAGGTGGGCCAGCACACGGATTCGGTGATGGAGAGCGTGCTGGGCTACGACGCGGAGCGCATCGCCGCCCTGCGCGAGGGCGGAGTCTTCGGCTGATCGTCGTCCCGCGCGAGGACGGGTCTTCGGGGGATCGCCGCCGGGGTGAAGCTCACCAGGTCCCGCCACTGCCGGCGGGGGTGAAGGTCACCAGCTGCCGCCGCCGCCTCCGCCGAAGCCGCCTCCGCTGAAGCCCCCGCCACTGCGGAAGCCGCTCGAGCCCGATCCGCGCGGCTGGGAGCGGAGGGCGCTGCCGACGGTGTCGAGGGATCGCCCCACGTCGCTCACGAAGCGCCGCGGCCGGAAGGCGCCCCCGTCGCGGGAGCGATACCAGGAGGGGGGCTCGGTGTAGAGGTCGGCGAAGGCCTCGGCCCAATTGTCGGCGACGCCGAGCACGAAGGCGTAGGGCAGGAGCCGCTCGAACTGCGCCACGTCGCGCAGGCCGAGGCGCTCCAGGCGGTCCGCCTCCACCCGCTCCACGAACTCCTGGAAGCCGCGGATGTGCTGCTTCGCCCGGCGCCCCGCGCGCGTCGCCCGGGGCAGGAAGCGGCTCCAAAAGACCCCGGCCAGGGCGCAGGCGGCAACGGAGACGGCCAGGGAAGGTCGATCGAAGTGCATCGCGGCGATTCCTGCGGGGATGGCGAGGCCGAGGCTCACGCCGGCGTAGCGCTTTCGGACCGTGTCCGGAGAGGTCGGAAACCAGCCGCCTTCCTTCGAGACCTGGCTGTAGAGCGCGGTGCGGATGGCGGGGAGGTGCTTGTAGAACCGATTGCGGAGGTCCGACACCCGAACCTCGTCTCCGCCGTCGAAGAGGCCCTCCAGGAGCTTCTGCTCGTGGGCCTTGAGCGCCTCGTCGCCCGGACGGAGGCGGTGCAGGGTGAAGTCGCTGCTGGAGAGGAAGAGGAAGCTCTTCGACGAGCTCTCGTCGATGCGGAGATAGCCCCGCACGGCCAGATCGAGGAGCGTCGACGTGATGTCGGCCATGTGGACCTGCTCGTCCAGCACGGTGCCCATCTCCGCCGGAGTCATGTCCTCGGGAGGCTCGTAGCGGACAGGCACGGCGACGGCGCCACCGGGATCGCGTCCGGTTCGCCACCACAGCCCGCCGAGACCCGCGAAGACGAGGACGGGGAGCGCGGAGGCCGGGCTCAGGTAGTCGCTCGCCCGATCGAGCCAGGTGCGCCACCGGGACGGCTCGTCGAGCAGGCCCTTGGGCATGGCGACCACGACCGTGAGCCCCTCCTGGGGATCGAAGGGGCGATCGGCCTCGGCTCGGGTCGTGCGGTGAGCGTGGGAGATCGTGCAGGCGGACTCCACGGATCCCCGGCGGCCGGTGAAGCACAGGGCGCGAGGCTCCGGCGCCGGCCGGTCCCGGGGTGTCGTGACGGTCACGCCAGCGCGGTCCACGGGCACCGGCCACTCGGTGCCGGTCGCATTCCAGTAGAGCTCGTCGTGCTCCTCGAGCCAGAGGATGCCGCGCCGAACCCGGTAGCGGATCCGATACTCCTGCACGCCGGTAACCCGACGCTCCGGTTTGCCGATCCAGACGCGCAGGTACGCGCCGCGGTGGGAGGTCCGATAGGGCAGGGGCTCGTCGTGGTCGTCCGAGATCGATTCGACCTCGACGTCGATGCGGTAGTCCGCTGCGCGCCCGCGGCCGTAGCGGATCGGAATCTCGCGATAGATGCCGCTGCGGCTGGCGTCGCCGAAGTCGTAGAGGATGCGCTCCTCCACCCCGAAGGAGCCGTCGGCGTGGAGCTCGATCTCGGCCCGGAAGTCGCGGATCCGCTCCTCCGCGGCTGCGGAGGAGGCGAAGACGAAGAGGGCGGCCAGGACGAGACGGGCCGTCCCGACGATCACGAGGAGAAGTCGACTCGGGGGGCCTGCCGCGCCTCGGGCTCGTCGAGCTCGAAGTACTCCTTCTTGCCGATCTTGAACCAGCTCGCGACGAAGTTGCTGGGGACCGTGTCGCAGGCGGTGTTGAGGTCGCGTACGACGGCGTTGTAGTAGCGCCGGGCGGCCTGGATCGCGTCCTCGATGGCCGAGAGCTCCTGCTGCAGCTCTCGGAAGTTCTGGCTCGCTCGGAGCTCCGGGTAGGCCTCGGCCACCGCGAACACGTTGGCGATGGCGCGGCTCAGCGCGTTCTCGGCGCCTCCCTGTGCGACGGCCCCGGAGGCCTCGACCGCACGACCCCGGGCCGCGGTGACCTCCTCGAAGGTCTTCGCCTCGTGGGCCGCGTAGCCCTTCACGGTTTCGACGAGATTGGGGATCAGGTTGTGGCGGCGCTTGAGCTGGACGTCGATGTCACTCCAGGCGCTCTCGCTGCCGTTGCGCAGCCCGACGAGCCGGTTGTAGAGCACCACCACCAGGGCGACGAGCGCGCCGATGATTCCCACCATCCAGAGCATCGCGATCCCCTCCGCGCGAGTCGGTCCTACCCCGCGAAGCCTATCGGATCGGCGCGACTGGGCCCGCGAGGGGCCACTGAATCCGGGTGACTCCCAGTCACCGGAGGCGCTCCCCGGGAGGCGCAGTCTGGGGGTGTGGAGTCCGATTGACGCGGGCGTCGATTCGACGACACTGTATCCCTCGAGGAGCCACTTCAAGCCGGGGGGCACCTCCCGCGGGGCTCCCCGTCTCGCAACCCGTTTGCAGTCGCTGGGGCTTGGAGTGCCCTCGGCCCGACATCCCAGAGACCGCGAGGAGAGATCGACGTCCCCATGAGTTCGAGCAAAGCATCCCCCAGTCCGAGCGAGGTCAGGCGCCTCCTTGCGAGTCGGAAGATCGAGCACGTAGTGGTCCTCGGTGCGAATGGCACCATGGGCTACGGCAGTGCGGCGCTCTTCACCCAGGCCGTTCCGAAGGTCACCTTTCTCGCCCGCACGAAGGCGAAGGCCGAGGAGGGGCTCGCGGCGGCGATCAAGCAGGTGCGCTCCCCCACGGTCGCTACGCACTCCGCGGTCGGAGACTACGAGAACGACCTGGAGGCCGCGGTCGAGCAGGCGGATCTGGTCTTCGAGGCACTCACCGAAGACTTCGCCATCAAGAAGCAGATGTTCGACCGGGTCGAGAAGGCGCGCCGGGACGATGCGATCGTCGGGACCGTCACCTCCGGGCTGTCGATCAACGAGCTGGCGGACGGGCGCAGCGATTCCTTCCGCCGCCACTTCCTGGGGCTTCACTTCTTCAATCCGCCGAACGTGATCGTCGGCACCGAACTCATCGCCGGACGCGATACCGACCCCGAGCTGGTGGACTTCGTGGAGGCCTTTGCCCGGGTCCGCCTGGGGCGGGAGATGGTGCGCACGGCGGACACGCCTGCCTTCGCCGGAAACCGGGTGGGATTCAAGGTCTTGAACGAGGCCGCCCAGCTGGCGGAGACCCTCGGACCGGCCCTCGTCGACCGGATCATCGGGCCCTACACCGGTCGGGCGCTGACCCCGCTGGCGACCATCGACCTCGTGGGTTGGGACATCCACCGCGCGATCGTCGACAACGTCTTCGAGAAGACGAAGGACGAGGCCCACGCGACCCTGCGCCTGCCCGATTCCATGGCGACCCTCATGGATCGCGGCGTGCTGGGTGACAAGACCGGGGGGGGCTTCTTCAAGCGCGACGGCAAGAAGCGACTCGTCCTCGACATCGGAAGCGGCGACTATCGGCCCCTCGAAGAGGTCTTGCTGCCGGACATGTCCTACGTCGACGCCATCGCGGACCTCTACGCCCAGGGGCGCTACGAGGAGGGCATGCAGGCGTTCCTCGCAGCCGAGGGCGACGAGGCGGCCCTCGCCCGCAAGGTCGTCGCCGGCTACGTGAGCTACGCCTTCCACCGGGTGGGCGAGGTTGCCGAGGACATCGGCGCCATCGACCGGATCATGGGGATGGGCTTCAACTGGGCGCCGCCGAGCGTGCTGGTGGACGTGATGGGCCCGAAGGCCGCCGTCTCCATGATCGGAGAGGCCGGGCTGCCGGTGCCGGACGCCCTGGCCAGCGCCGCGAAGAGCGGTGAGCCGAAGCGCTTCTTCCAGCATCCCCACATCAACATCGGACGTTTCTTCGTCGCGGGCTGAGTCCGGGACGAGTCATCAATCGAGAGGAACCCCATGGCGGCGAATTCTGAAGTCTACGTTCTCGGCGGATACCAGACGGACTTCGGGCGGAACTGGACGAAGGAGAACAAGCACTTCTCCGCACTGATGCGCGAGTCGGTGCTCGGTGCGCTCGAGCGCTGTGAGATCGCGCCGGAGGAGGTCGAGAGCGCCCATGTCGGCAACTTCGCCGCGGAGCTCTACTGCATGCAGGGTCACCTCGGCGCGTTCTTCACCGAGGCGCATCCCGCCTTCAGCGGGCTTCCGACCGGGCGCCACGAGGCCGCCTGCGCCTCGGGGAGCATCGCGCTGCTTGCAGCATCCGCGGAGATCGAGGCCGGACGCTACGACCTCCAGGCGGTGGTCGGCATCGAGCAGATGAAGACCGTCTCCGCCTCCGAGGGCGGGGCCTACCTGGGCACGGCTGCCTGGTACGCCGAGGAGGCGGACGGCATCGAGTTCCCGTTCCCGAAGCTCTTCGGCCGGCTCGGCGACGAGTACGATCGGCGCTACGGCCTGAAGGACGAGCACCTCGCGGAGATCAGCAAGATCAACTACGCGAACGCGAAGCTCAATCCGAACGCCCAGACGCGCACCTGGTACATGAACAAGGAGCACGCTCTCTGCCGCACCGAGGACAATCCGGCGGTGGGGGGGCGGATCCGCATCGCCGACTGCTCCCAGGTGACGGACGGTGCGGTGTGCGTCTTCCTGGCATCCCGGAGCTACGCCGAGCGCTACGCGCGCGGGATGGGCAGGAAGCTCGAGGACATCCCGCGCATCAAGGGCTGGGGGCACAACACGGCGCGCCTGCGCTTCGCAGACAAGGTGGCGGAGAGCCGGGACGCCGAGTACGTGCTGCCCCACGTCCGGAGCACGATCACGTCGGCGATGAAGCGAGCGGGAATCGAGAACGTCGGCGGGATCGACGGCATCGAGACCCACGACTGCTTCACGACCTCGGAGTACATGGCCATCGACCACTTCGGCATCACCGCGCCCGGCGAGAGCTGGAAGGCGGTGGAGGAGGGCTGGTTGGAGATCGACGGGAAGCACCCGATCAATCCCAGCGGCGGCCTGATCGGCGCCGGGCACCCGGTGGGCGCCACCGGAACCCGACAGCTCCTGGACGCCTTCCTCCAGGTCACGGGCCAGGCGGGCGACTATCAGGTCGAGGGCGCAAAGAACTTCCAGACCCTGAACATCGGGGGAAGCGGTACGACCAGCGTCAGCTTCGTCGTCGGGGTCTGAGCCGCCGCGTCGGACCGGACACCTACTCGCTCTTCCGGGTGATCTGCGCCGGGCCCTCCGGAGGCTCCCCGAGCTCGCCTGCGCGCTGCTCGATGATTTCTCCGGTCGCGTCGCGGAGGTGCCCGACCAGGCGCCGGGAGACGTCCAGCAGGACCTCCGCGCGGGCCATCAGCGCTTCGGCCTGCTGCTCGCGCTCCCGCTCCAGGCGCTCGTTCGTCTGCCGGGCGAGCTTGTCGTCGTGACAGCGATTACAGAGCGTCTGGAAGTTGGCGAGGTCGAAGGTCCCTCCCTCGTCGAGGGGCACGATGAGGTCGACCCTCCAGACGGGGATGCGGGGCTTGCCGAAGTCCCGCAAGCGTCGCCGCCCGCCGAGGCGGTCGCGCTCCGCCTCGGTGTCGAGGCCACAGGCGGCGCAGTGGCCCTGATCGCGCCGGTAGACCCGACGTTGGGCCTCCCGCGGGTCGCTCTGTTCCCACGCCGCCTGGCAGGGAGGATGCCAGCGACGTCGGATGTCGCGCTCGCCGCGATAGGGGCCATCCGCCAGGAGGATTGCGTCGCCGCACCAGCGACACACTCCCCGAGGCGCTTCCGGAAAAGGAATCTGCGCTCTGCGCTGGGCCATCCCCAAACGTTCTCCCGGCGCCGCGCTTCCGAGCTGCAGCGCGCCGAACGAGGGGGACGGGCGCAGGATAGTGCAAACGGGGTCGATGCGCGCCTCGGGGGGGGCTCGGTCGGCCGCGGGCGCGTTAGAATCCCGCCCTCCTGAGCGGGGGTTCCACCGCTCTCCTTCGAGGTCGAGATGAAGTTTGGCGTCCTGCAGTTCTTCGGCTGGCCCGACCGGCGGATCCCGATCGAGACCGTCTACGAGCGGGCCCTCGAGCGCATCGAGATCATGGATCAGGGGGGCTACGAGGCGGTCTGGCTCGCCGAGCATCACTTCAGCGGCTTCAGCGTCTGTCCCTCGGTCCACGTGATGGGAACCCACGTCGCGGCGCGCACCCGTCGGCTGCGGATCGGGACGGCGGTGTCGTTGGCGGCCTTCTACCACCCGCTGCGTCTCGCCGAAGAGGTGGCTCTCCTCGACGTGCTCTCGGGGGGGCGCGTCGATTGGGGCGCCGGGCGAGGGTTCGATCGCGTCGAGTTCGAGAACTTCGGCGTGCCGGGAGACGAGAGCGTCGCGCGCTTCCGAGAGGCCGTGGAGATCGTCCTCGAGGCCTGGCGCAGTGAGAAGCTCCATTTCGAAGGGCGCTTCCACCGCTTCGACGGGATCGAGGTTCTGCCGCGACCGCTGCAGAAGCCCCACCCGCCGGTCTGGGTGGCGGCCTCCTCGGAGTCCGCCATCGGCTGGGCGGCGGAGCGCGGCTACTCGATCCTGATGGATCCCCATTCCGCCCACGTGGAGATCGCCAGAAAGCGCGAGCTCTTCCGCACGCAGCTCGAGGCGGCCGGTCACGACTTCGGGGGCCGCGAGATCCCGATGGCCAGACTCCTGGCCGTGGCCCCGACCGAGCAGGAGGCCGAGGCCGTGGCGCGCCGCGGAGCCGGCTGGATCGTGGGCTCCTACATGGGGGACGGGCAGGCGCAGCTCTTCGATCCGAAGGGGATCGCGGACACGCCGGCTCGGCAGGATCCCGTGGATCGCTACCTCCAGGGGGTGGTCATCTACGGCACGCCCGATCGGGTGGCCGACGAGATCCGACGTCTCGAGGAGGAGATGCATCTCGACTACCTCATGTGCGCTCCGCTGAGCCACGAATCATTCATCTCCTTCACGGACGAGGTTCTGCCGAAGCTCTTGTAGTCGAGAGACGGGGGCGGGGCCTGCTACCCTGGTCGACCGTCCGGTTCCGGGCGCCGGATCGATCGGTGTGGATGCGGACGAGATTGCGACGGATGAGAGCGTGGCTTCGCGCTTCGCCGAACCGGATGGGGACGATCGAGGATGCGGGTCGGGGCTGAGGTCGAATCCGTCTGTCGCAAGTGCGGCACGGTCTGGCACGTCGTGATTGCCCTCGCCGAGGGCCGCATCGCGAACGTCGAGTGCGGCGATTGCGGGGCGCGCCACCGCTACCGGTCCGCGACGACCACGACGAAGAAGTCGGCGACGCGAAGCGCCCGCGCCCCGTCTCGAAAGAGCCGCAGCGCGTCGGCAGCGCTGGTCGAGGCGGATCTCTCTCGCCCCCGGCGCCCCTTCCGCCCGAGCGATACCTACGAGGTCGGGGACCGGATCACCCACCCGAGCTTCGGCGAAGGGGTCGTCCAGCTGGTGCGGGGGCCGACGAAGATCGAAGTGCTCTTCGGGGTCGGCGCGAAGACCCTGGTCCACGGGCGGCGCAGCGCCGGCTGAGCGCCGGAGGTCGTCGTCGCGTCAGGATGCCTCGTCGGGCCCGAGGGCCTCGCGCTGCTCTTCCAGGGTCTCCCACTCCTGCATGAGCTCCTGGGCGCGGGCGGTGAGCTCTCGGTGCTCTCCCTGGCGCGCCGCCCGCTCGTCGCCCGGCGTCCGCTCGAAGAAGGCCGG
>CALDCK010000052.1 GCA_937937315.1 uncultured bacterium | reverse complement strand
CGCGAGCTCGCGTCGAACCCGGGGCGTCGCCAGCGGGCGTCGACGCCGATGGAACGGGTTCGCGTGATAGAATGCGCCCCCCAGAGAAAGCGAGCACGCGGATGAGCGACGTCCACCGATCCCTCTGCCACACCGAGCTGGTGATGAATGCGCTCGGTCGGTGGCCTGCGCGAGAGGCGTTTCGTCAGGACGGGCGCGCCTGGACCTACGCGGAGACGGCCGATCTGGTGAGCCGCTTTGCCGCGGTCTTCCGCCAGCGCGGACTGGGCGTCGGGCAGGGCATGGGGATCCTCTCCCCGAACCGCCCCGAGGTGTGGATGTCCCAGGTGGCGATCGCCGCCGCCGGCGGTCGCTACACGGCGCTGCATCCGATGGGATCGCTCGCCGACCACCAGTACGCCTGCAACGAGGCCGAGCTGCGTTTTCTCTGTGTCGATCCGGACTACGCCGATCGCGCCGGGGAGCTGCTCGCGAGCTGCCCGACCGTGGACGGGGTGTTCAGCTTCGGTCCGGCGCGGGCGGGAGAGGATCTCCTGGGCCTTGCGGAAGGGACCGCCGGGAGCCGGCTGGACCCGGGCCCCCACGGTCCCGACGATCTGTCCTGGCTGCTCTACACCGGTGGGACGACGGGTGTGCCGAAGGCGGCGATGCTGTCCGAGAGCGCGGTCGCCCAGATGGCGCTGGCCGTCTCCTCGGGCTGGGACCTTCCGAAGGAGCGCCGCTACCTGGCATGCGCGCCGATCACCCACGCCGCCGGGATGCTGATCACCCCCACCCTGATGGCGGGCGGAACGGTCATCCTCCAGCGCGGCTTCGATCCATCCCGCTGGCTTGCCGAGCTGCGCAGCGAGAGAGCAACGGTCTCGCTCCTCGTCCCGACCATGATCTACGTCCTGCTCGACCATCCGGGACTCGACGACGCCGACGTCTCCTCCCTCGAGGCGATCATGTACGGCGCGTCGCCCATGTCTCCGGCACGCCTCGTGGAGGGCATCGAGCGCATCGGTCCTGTCTTCGCCCAGCTCTACGGCCAGACCGAGTGCGGTGGCATCGCCACCAGCCTCTGGCGCGACCATCACGACCCGACGAACCTCGAGCGCCTGGCCTCCTGCGGCCTGCCGATGCCCAATGCCCGGGTCGACATCCAGGACGAAGAGGGGCGCTCGCTGCCCGTCGGCGAGGTGGGCGAGATCTGTGTGCGGGGCCCGTCCGTGATGCAGGGCTACTTCAAGCAGCCCGAGCTCACGGCCGACGCTCTCGCCGGTGGCTGGCTCCACACGGGGGACGTAGCGGTTCGCGACGAGGAGGGGTTCATCACCATCGTCGACCGCAAGAAGGACATGATCGTGTCGGGAGGCTTCAATGTGTTCCCGCGCGAGATCGAAGACGTGCTGTCGACCCACGCGTCGGTCTCCGCCGTCGCCGTGATCGGCGTTCCCGACGAGAAGTGGGGCGAGGCGGTGAAAGCCGTAGTGGTGCCGCGCCCCGGCGAGTCGATCGACGCCGAGGCCCTGATCTCGTTGGTGAAGGAGCAGAAGGGCCCGATCTACGCACCGAAGACCGTGGACGTGGTCGATGCGCTGCCGCTCACCGCGGTGGGGAAGGCGGACAAGAAGGCGATTCGAGCCCGCTACTGGGGCCGGTCCGATCGCGGCGTGAACTGACGACCCCGCGTGGCATCAGGACGAGGGCTCGGCGTCGCCCTCTGTTCCTCCCTCGCGCCCCCACTCGTTGTCCTCGGCGTAGCCGAGCTCGATCAGCAGGGAGCCGGCGCGCCGTTTGAAGAGCTCGATCTCGTCGGGACTCAGGTCCCGCCGCCAGCGCTGCATCGACGTCTGGTAGATGGGGCGCGTCACCTCCGGACTCTGAGCAAACTTCGTGTAGTCCCGGGGCACCTTGTAGGATTCGAGGACCGAGTCGTCCCAGGGCTCCTCGAGGAAGTCGAAGAGTCCGCGAAGGGTCTCCTCGGGCTTCGACACCAGATCCTCGTATCGCACCTCGATGTACCAGGGTTCACCGCGGTGGACGATGCCCGCGGATACGTCGCGCACCCAGCGTCCGATGCAGGACTCGATCGGGTTTTGGGTGTTCAGTTTCACGAGCTCGCCGTCGACGACCTTGTGCCGCGGGTGGGTGCGCAGCGAGCAGATGACGTCCCGGCCGTCTCGAATCACGTGGATGAACCGCGAATTCGGGAAGTGCTCGCGAACGAAGGCGAGCCGATGGACGTTCCGCGGGCTCTTCTCCGCCCAGCGCGACTTCCCGTGCCGCGCCCGGAACTCGTCGAAGAACCGGTCGATGAAATCGGTCTGCGAGTCGGCCTGACGCGCCATCGCGCGGATCCGGGCCGGATCGAAGTCGAAGCGCATGGCGAGCTTTCCCGACTTGAGCGCGCCGCCGCGCATGATGCTGCTCTCGGGTCCGCAGCAGATGTTCGGGTGGGTGTCGAGGATCGTCCACATCAAGGTCGTGCCGCTGCGCCCACAGCCGCCCACGATGATCGGTGCCGATTCCGAGACGCGGCTCCCCAGGAAGCGGTCCTTCAGCCACCACTTCGTTCCCATGTAGCGGTCGAAAGCACCCATCTTCGGGCGCTTGTTCTGCCTCTTCCGTCCCAAACCCTTCTCCTGCGCGATCGAGGTGTGGCACGATACCATCCCGGCTTGAGGGCGCAGACCCATCGAAGGAGGAGACGCCATGCCGCTGGTCAATCGAATGGCCGCCGAGTGCATCGGAACGTTCTGGCTCGTCTTCGCCGGCTGTGGAAGTGCCGTCCTCGCGGCCGGGGTGCCCGGCGTCGGCATCGGCTGGCTCGGTGTGTCCTTCGCCTTCGGTCTGACCGTGCTGACGATGGCCTTCGCCATCGGCCACATCTCCGGATGTCACCTCAATCCCGCCGTCTCGGTGGGGCTCTGGGCCGGCGGGCGTTTTCCGGCCTCGGAGATCGCACCCTACACCGCCGCCCAGGTGGTGGGTGCCGTGCTCGCCTCGGCGGTGCTCTACGCCATCGCGAGTGGTGCGGCGGGCTTCGACCTCGCCGCAGGCTTCGCCGCGAACGGGTACGGCGCGCACTCTCCCGGCGGCTACTCGCTGACGTCGGGGCTGATCGCCGAGATCGTTCTCACCTTCATGTTCCTCATCATCATCCTCGGAGCGACCGATGAGCGCGCCCCGGCGGGCCTCGCTCCCGTGGCGATCGGCCTGGGACTCACGCTGATCCACCTCGTCGGCATTCCCGTCACGAACACCTCGGTCAACCCGGCGCGCAGCACGGGGCCGGCGCTCTTCGTGGGCGGCTGGGCGCTCTCCCAGCTCTGGCTCTTCTGGGTCGCACCGATCCTCGGCGGCGCCGCCGCCGGCATCGCCTATCGCTGGCTCGGAGGCCGCGGGAAGAGCTGATCGCTCCGACGGGCGCTCCTCAGGCCGGGCGGTCGCCGATCACGGTGACGCGCTCCATGACGCGCCGATCCGGCCAGTAGTCGTTGGACGCGTAGTGCTGGACGGCGCGGTTGTCCCAGAAGGCCACCGAGCCGGGCTCCCAGTGGAAGCGGCACTGGTACTCGGGGACGGTGGCCTGCCGGTAGAGGAAGTCGAGCAGGGCGTCGCTCTCCTCCCGGGGCATGCCCTCGATGTGGCTGGTGAAGACCGCGTTCACGTAGAGGATCTTGCGACCGGTCTCGGGGTGGGTGCGCACGACGGGATGCCGCGCCGGCGGAAACTCTTTGCGCTTCTCCTCCCGCTGGGCCTCGTCGAGGGCGAGCCCGAAGCTGTGCATGAAGTCGTGGACGGCCACAGCGCCCTGGAGCCGTTCTCGGACCGCCTCGGGCAGGCCCTCGTAGGCGGCGATCATGTCGACGAAGAGCGTGTCGCCTCCGCGGGGCGGCGCCTCGATGCAGCGCAGGACCGATCCCAGGGACGGGACCTCGCGCCAGCTCACGTCGCTGTGCCAGAGGTTCTCGTAGCCGGCGACCCCCTCGCTCTTCTCGAAGCGGATGATCTCGTCGTGGCTCGCGTTCGCGGGAAGGAAGGGGTGGACCTCGAGGGCTCCGAAGCGCCGCGCGAAGGCCATCTGCTGGTCGGCGGTGCACTCCTGATCGCGCAGGAAGATCACCTTGTACTCGAGCCAGGCACGGTGCAGCTCCTCGAAGCTCGCGTCGTCGAGCTGCGCGATCTGGGCGCCCTGGATTTCCGCACCGATCGTCGGCGACACCGGCGTGACCCGGATGCGTTCGAAGCGGAGTGCGGCCAGGCGCGCGGACTCGTCGCGCACGTGGGCGCGGGGCCCGGGTTGGAGGGCACCGAAGCGCCGGAGGCCGTCGGGGATCGCAGAGGTCGGGTCGGGGGCCGCTTCGGACATGTCCTCTCCCTCGGAAGTTTCATCCTAGCATCGCGCTGTGTATCAGCGGATCACCTGCGGGTAGAGCAGCTCACAGTCCTCACGGTGGGGGTCTCCGCGTCGCTTCCGGCACTGGCAGAGCACCTTCCCGTCGCGCCTCGCCTGGTCGTGGCGTCGCATCAGCGCGTCGAAGGCGGGAGCCGCCGCGGGAGGCGTCGGTCCCGCCCCCAGGGTCTCGCGCATCCGCTTCTTCGCTTCGCGCGCATCGCGCCGCGCTTCGACGGCCAGCCGCTTCTCTTCGGCGGCGAGGGCCTCGAGGGCGCTGGCGTCCGGGTGCGCCGCCAGGGCGTCGCGGCAGAGCGGCGGATCCTCGGGCCGGGGATCTGCGCCCAGGGTGAGCGTCGCCAGGGCAGCGATGCCGAGGCGTCGCACCGCCCTCAGAGGGGCTCCACGTGGAGCGTGAGGGCCCGGACCTCGAGGACGCGGACCGCCGCGCCCTCGTCGACCGGGGCCTGCTCCGGAGGGACCCGCGCTCGCCAGAGCTCCGATCCCACTCGAATGTAGCCCTCGGGGTTCAGGGTCTCCCGCACCGTGCCGAGGGCGCCGATCAGTCCGTCGGTTCCGTCGAGGCTCCCGTGCTCGTAGCCGATGCGCAGGATGGGAAAGAGGACGAAGTCCTTCGCGATCCAGACGGCGAAGAGAAGCCCGGCCACGGGCAGGGAGAGATCGCCGTGGTAGACGAGCAGCCCCAGGACGATGGACGCGAAGGCCCACCCCGGAAGCTGGAGGGTGAGGTACTTCACGAGGGGGTGCCGGGGGGCGCTCATGCGTACCGCACCTCGAGGATCTCGAAGACCGCGTCTCCCTTCGGCCGGCGTACCACGACCTCGTCGCCCTCGCGCTGACCGAGCAGGGCCTTTCCCACCGGCGAGTCGACGCTGATGCATCCACTCTCGACGTCGAACTCGTCCGGGCCGACGATGCGATAGAGGATCTCATCGCCGGACTCGTCCTCCAGCCGCACCCAGGCACCGAAGGTCACGCGGCCGTCGCCGCGGTCCTCGGCCACGGTCACCCGCACCTCGCCCATGCGCCGATTGAGGAACTCGAGGCGGCTGTCGATCTCCCGCAGCCGCTTCTTGCCGTAGATGTACTCGGCGTTCTCGGAGCGGTCTCCCTGTGCCGCCGCCGCCGAGACCTCCCGGGTCACCCGCGGCCGCTCTCGCGTCCACAGCCGCTCGTACTCCTCCTGGAGGGCCTTCAACCCCTCCGGTGTGATGAGGGGCGAGCGGGGCGGTCTCTCGGTGCGTTTCCTCGACATGGCTTCTGGGACTCCGCGCGGCCCTGTCGTATCCTCCGCCGCCGTCGAGGGGAGACGCAACGATGCGAGGACAGGACCGGATTCTCGGACGGCTCTGGTTGACGGTCGTCGGGATCGCATTGGCCGCGGTGGCCGGCGCCGATCCGGCGGATCGACCCGAGGCGTCGGATGGAAGGATTCTCCTCGCCACGACCACCAGCGTTCGGGATTCGGGGCTCCTCGATACCTTAGTGCCCACCTTCGAGGAACGCACCGGCATCTCGGTCCAGGTGGTGGCGGTGGGCACGGGAGCGGCATTGCGCATGGGCGCCGAGGGCAATGCGGACGTCCTCCTCACCCACGCGCCCGAGGCGGAGGAGGAGATCGTCGCATCCGGGGCCCTCGCGGATCGTCGACCCTTCATGGAGAACCACTTCGTGATCGCCGGGCCCGCGACGGATCCGGCCCAGGTCGCCAGCTCCGCATCGCCGGAAGACGCGCTGCGTCGGATCGCCGAGAGCGGCGCACCCTTCGTGAGCCGCGACGACGATTCCGGAACCCACAAGCGGGAGGTCGCCTTGTTCGCCGCCGCCGGTCTGGATCCGACCGAGAGCTGGGAGGGCTTCGCGCGCACCGGCACCGGAATGGGCCTCACTCTTCAGGTGGCGGGAGAGCGGCGGGCCTATGTGCTCTCGGACCTGGGCACATTCCTGGCGTTCCAGGATCGCATCGGCCTGGTCGCGCTCTCTCGGCCTGCGCCCTCGCTCCGCAACGTCTACTCCGTGCTGCGGGTCGACCCGGAGCGCTTCCGCGGTCGCGTTCACGCGGAGGAGGCGCAGCGCTTCTCGGACTATCTCCTCGAGGCCGACACCCAGCGCCGCATCGGAGAGTTTGGCCGCGAGCGATTCGGTCGACCGCTCTTCACTCCAATCGCGGTGGCGTCGCCGGCTCCGTGACCGAGCTCGACGCAGCGCTGATCTTCGACATCACGCTGCGAACCCTCGCCGTCTGTCTTCCGGCGCTCGCCGCGTCGCTGCTGATCGGTCTCCCTCTGGCCATCGCCCTCGGCCGACGTCGCTTTCGCGGTCGCGGAACCCTGGTGGGGCTCGTCAACGCAGGGATGGGTGCGCCCCCGGTGGTCGTCGGTCTCGTCGGCGCTCTGCTCCTGTGGCGCAGCGGTCCCCTCGGCGCGCTGGAGCTCATGTACACGCCGGGCGCGATGGTGTTGACCCAGATCGTGATCGCGCTGCCCTTCGTGGTGGGCATCACCCTCGCGGCCGTCGGCGCTCTCGACGAAGACTGGGAGATGCAGGTCCGCACCCTCGGAGTTCCCGCCCGTTGGCGGCTCTGGCTGCTCCTGCGCGAGATCCGCCTGGGGCTGTTTGCGGCGGTGATCGCGGCACTCGGGGGAATCCTGTCCGAGGTCGGAGCCGTCATGATGGTCGGCGGAAACCTGGAGGGCGAGACGCGGGTCCTCACCACGGCCATCATGATGTTCACCCAGATGGGGGAGTTCGAGGTCGCGATGGGGCTTGCCGCCGTGCTCGTCGGGCTGACCCTGCTGCTGGCTGGGCTCCTGACTGCGGTCCAGCAGGGCGGTCGCGCGTGAGCGACGAAGTCGCGCTCTCCTGTCGTGACCTGCGCGTGGTGCGCCCGGCCAGCGGATTCACCCTGGCGGTGGATGCGCTCGACCTGCACCGGGGCGAGGTGCTGGCCATCCTCGGCCCCAACGGCGCCGGGAAGAGCACGCTGCTGCGCAGCCTCGCGGGCCTCGAGTCCGATGCCGATGCCGTGGCGCGAACCGCCTTTGCCGGGGCCGTGACCATGGTCTTCCAGCGGCCCGCGGCCTTCTCGGGCTCGGTCTCCCACAACGTGCGCGCGGCGTTGCTGGGGCGCGGGCTCTCGCGGATCGAGGTCGATGGGCGGGTTCGCGAGTCTCTCGAGCGCTTCGAGATCGCGGGACTCGCCGATCGCAACGCCGCGGCGCTCTCCGGCGGCGAGCTGAGACGCCTCGCCCTGGCCCGGGCCTTCGTGCTGCGCCCCGGGGCCCTCCTGCTCGACGAGCCCTTCGACGACCTCGATACCGCCGGGCAGGCTTCGCTGTCGCTGGATCTCCGCCGCGCCATCGAGGAGACCGGCGTGGCGGTGGCGATGGTGACCCACGACCTGCGTCGCGCGCTGCTCCTTGCGGACCGGGTAGCGGTCCTCCTCGAGGGCCGGCTGGTCCAGGTTGATCACCGCG
>CALDCK010000051.1 GCA_937937315.1 uncultured bacterium | reverse complement strand
CCACGAAGCGCGCGCCCAGACTCTCGACCTGCTCCTTGACCGCGGGCCTCGTGTCGTAGGCCTCGACCACCGCCCCCAGGCGACGCGCCGTGGCGATGGCCTGGAGCCCCGCGACCCCGGCGCCGATCACGAAGACCCGAGCCGGCTGGATCGTACCCGCCGCGGTCACGAGCATGGGAAAGATCTTCGGCAGGGCCACCGCGGCGAGGGTCACCGCCCGGTAGCCCGCGATGGTGCTCATGGAGGACAGGGCGTCCATCGACTGGGCGCGGGTGATCCTCGGCATCAGCTCCATCGAGAAGGCCGTCACTTTGCGGGCCGCCAGCCGCCTCGCCAGGTCCGGCGCGTCGAGGGGCCTCAGGAAGCCGATCAGGGTGGCGCCCTCGCGCAGCCGGTCGACCTCGTGGCCTCCGCCGCTCAGAGCGATCGGGGGCTGCACCTTGAGCACCAGATCGGCGCCCCAGACCTCGGCCCCATCGAGCGCCACCCGGGCGCCGACGGCCGTGTAGGCGTCGTCGTGGAAGCCCGCCTCGCGGCCTGCTCCCGCCTCGACGCAGACCTCGAGCCCCGTGGCGATGGCCGCCTTCGCCGCGTCGGGCACGAGGGCGACGCGGCGCTCGCCGTCCAACGTCTCGCCGGGAACCCCGACGATCACCTTCGATTTCCCGGCCGGATCGACATCATTCGGCGCGCACTATACATCACGGTCTCCCGCCGCGAGGATCACCTCGCCGGGGCATCTTGCCCGGGCAGGCCGGAGCCCCCTCAGCCGATCAGCGGCTTCACGACCTCGGGCATCTCCTCCGCCACCCGCACGATCGGGATGCCCGTCTGGACGTTCCGGCCCATCTCTCGGATCGCCCGCGGCAGGTCCTCGAAAGCGTAGATCTCGCGGTGGACCGTGGGCTTGAAGACGTGGCCGTAGAGCTCCGTCGCCGCGCGGCAGCCATCGACCGTCTCGTAGTGGGAGTGGTCGAGGGTGATCTGCCGGACGGAGAGGTTGGCCGAGTTGTACTGGCACTTCGTGTCGAGCTGCCAGCCAGCGCTCACGTTCACGCCCATGCGCCCCATCACCACCAGGCCCGCCTGATAGACCGGGCCCCGCAGCATGTCGCAGACGATGTGCATGCGCTCGCCGCCGGTCAGGTCCCGCGTGAGGTTGCTGAAGGCCTTCACGTCGTCGCGGCTCGCGAAGCGGTTGAACTGCTTCTGGTCGATGCCCTCGATCCCGAGCTGCTCCAGGTGCTTACGGCGCTCCGGGCTCCCGGAGCAGAAGAAGGCCCGGTGCCCCTCACGCTCCGCCAGCATCAGGAAGAGCTCCGAGACCCCTCCCCCGAAGCCCAGCACGTTGAGCTGCGCACGCTGCTCTCGGGGCACCTTCAAGCGGTAGATCCCGAGCCCGCGACGCCACAGGTGGTAGGCGGTCGGGGCCCGCAGCGGCAGCGCCGCGATCTCCCACAGGCCGAGGCCGCAGTCGAGGGGCGCGGGGATGACCTGCCAGTCGGCGACCACTGCCTCCTCGCCGTACCAGCCCACCGAGTCCGGCTGGTCGTAGGCCCAGATTCGCAGGGGGTAGCCGTAGATGTCGGGCTCCCCATTGCAGTGGGTGAGGACGATGTCGCCGGGTGCGAAGCGCGTGACCCGGTCGCCCACCGCCAGGACCTCGCCGACGGCGCTGTTTCCGGGATAGATCTTCCCGCCGCGCACTTCGGCGATGTTCTGGGTATCGGCGAGAGCGGCGTGGTCCACGTTGTGCTCGGCCGACACGGCCAGGATGCGAAGGTGGACGTCCTGGGGCCCGACCTCGCGCAGGGTGTGCTCGTCGAGGTGGATCACTCGGGCGACATCGAATTGATCGAGGTCGCCGCCAACGCGCTCCCGCTCGGCGGCGATGGCATCTGCAGAAATGGCGAATGCTCTCGGCATGGCGGCTGTTCTCCCGTCGTCAGAGGGCCGACCCTTGTAGCACGCGCGCGCCAAACGACGCAATTTCACGACGTGCATCGAGGCCCCACCTTCGAAGAGATCGTCGAGCGCTTCGGCGGCCACCCGGCGCGCGCTCTGGGGCTCGACCTCGACACCGAGGACGGGCGGGCCGGATGGCTGGTGGCGGCGGCCCTCGGCTCGGGGCGATCCGACCCCGCCGCGAGCGCAGACGCCTATCGCGCCCTGGTCGCCGCCGACCTGGGACGGCCCGAGGCCCTGGCGGGCCAGACGACCGAGCGGGTGGCCGGGCTGCTCGGCGCGGCGGGGGTGCGCAATGCGCTGGGCGGCGCCGCGCTGCTCCTACGGATGAGCCGGACCCTCGCCGAGCGCCATCGGGGATCTCTCGAGGGCCTCGCAGGCGAAGCCGGAGACCTGGCCGAGCTGGGGACGGCCCTGGTCCGGCTCGCCCCGGGCTTCGGCCGCGCGGGGGCACTCCACTTCCTGAGACCCCTGCGCTCGCAATGGCCCGCAGCCCGGGAGACCCCCCTGGACCCGGCCGCCCTGGCGGCGGCACGCCATCTCGGCTGGATCGCCGCCGACGCCGACGAGGAGGGCGAGCCCGGAGCCCTCGCCGCAGCCCTGGCCGCCCGGCCCGATCCCCCCCCGCTCTGGGACGTGGAAGCGGCCCTCGCCTGCCTGGGCCGGGCCGCCTGTCGACGCGAGCGCCCGGACCGCTGCCCCCTCGAGGCGCTGTGCCCGCGACGTGGCGACGCCTCCGAGACGTTGGCCAGCCGCGCGACCAGCGAGTAGATTCGGACCCTTCGAGAAGCTTTCGAGGAGAAAAGTGAGCGAACTCCGCACGATCAAGAAGCTGACGGGCAATTTTCTCGAGGACTTCCGCCCGGGCCAGGTCTTCCGCCACAAGGGCGGCAAGACCCTCACCGAGGGCCTGTTCACGACCTTCACCGAGTTCGCCATGACGTCGAACCCGCTGGCGAAGAACGCCCGCTACGCCCGGGCCTACGGCTTCGACGGCCTCGCCGTCCCGCCGGGACTCACCATGCTCGTGGCCTTCAGCCAGACGGTCGAGGACATCTCGGAGAACGCACGCGCGAATCTCGAGTACATCGACATGCGCTTCGGGGCGCCCGTCTACGTCGGCGACACGATCGAGGTCGAGACGAAGGTGCTGAACGTTCGTCCCTCGTCGAGCCGCCCCAACCTGGGCATCGTCCACGTGCAGTCGATCGCCCGCAAGAACGCCGGCGACGCAAGCGAGGCCGTGGTGATGACCTGGCAGCGCAAGGTCCAGGTCTACAAGCGCGACGACGACGCCGAGCTGAGCCCCGGCGAGGTCGCCCCGGATGACGTCCCCTGTCCCCTCTGGCTGCCGGAATACGACCCGGGACGCGACTACAAGGCCCTCGCCCATCTCACCAGCGCGGACAGCTACTTCGAGGACTTCGAGGTCGGCACGCTCATCGAGCACTCGCGCGGGCGCACCATGACCAGCGAGCACATCCACCTCACCGCGGTCCTCGACAACACGAGCCAGGTCCACTGCAACCAGTTCATGATCGACCAGAACCCGAAGCAGTACGTCGGTGGCCAGCTCATCATCTTCGGCGGCATCCCCTTCGTGCTCTGCCTGGGCCTCTCGTCGCCCGATGTCGGCGACAACTCCCTCGGCGATCTGGTCTATCCCACCGGTCGCCACACGGCCCCGCTCTTCGCCGGCGACACCGTCTTCGCCGCGACCGAGATCCTCGGCAAGCGCGACTTCGAGGGGCGTCCCGATCTGGGCCTGCTCGAGGCGAAGCTGCTGGGCCACAAGTTCGAGGCGGATCCCGGCGCCGAGAACGAGGACGCGCCGGCCGGCTGGAAGAAGACGCGGATCTTCGAGCTGGAGCGCCACATCGCCATCAAGCGCCGGAGCCACTACGCCTAGCGTCCTCCGTCGCGCGGCCCGCGCGACCGCCCCCACCCCCCAAACCAGCGGAAAGAGTCCCGAATGCGCTTCTACGAGTACGAGTCGAAGGCCCTCTTCGAACGGCGGGGCCTCCCGCTCGGACGCAGCCGCCTGGCCCACGACGCCGACGGGGCGCGAGCCGCTGCGGCCGAGATCGGCGCTGTGGTGCTGAAGAGCCAGGTGCTCTCCGGCGGCCGCATGAAGGCCGGCGCCGTCAAATTCGCCGACACCCCGGACGAGGCGGCCTCTCACTTCGAGACCATCCTGCCCATCGAGGTGAACGGACAGAAGGCCCGGTCGGTGCTGGTCGAGGAGAAGACGCCGATCGCCCAGGAGTACTTCGTGTCCGTCACCTGGGACGGACGCGCGAAGAAGCCCGTCGTGCTCTTCAGCGACATGGGGGGCATCGACATCGAGGAAGTGGCCGAGAAGCACCCGGAGCACGTGTCCAAGACCCACTTCTCCACGATCCTCCCGATCACGCCCCGAATCGCCAAGGAGGCGGTCGGCGCCGTCGGGGTGACCGGAGGGGAGCTCAACCGCCTCACCCCGATCGTGTTCGAGCTGATGCAGCTCTTCCTCGACTTCGACCTCACCCTCGCCGAGATCAACCCCCTCGCGCGACTCGAGGACGGGCGATTCATCGTGCTCGACGGCCACGTCGACATGGAGGCCGAGGCCCGCGGCAAGCACAAGGCACTGCTCGAGGAGCTCGGCATCGGCGAAGACGAGACGCGTCAGGCGCGCCCTCCGACGAGCTTCGAGATCGCCGGTCGCAAGGTCAACGAGGCGGATCACCGCGGTGTCGCCGGGAACGTCGTCGAATTCGACGGCGACCTCGGCCTCGTGATCGGCGCCGGAGGCGGCTCTCTGACCCTCTTCGACGCCGTTCGCAACCAGGGCGGACGCCCGGCTAACTACTGCGAGATCGGCGGCAACCCCTCGGTCAAGAAGGCCTGCGAGCTCACGAAGCTCATCCTCGCGAAGCCCGGCGTCGAGAAGATCGCGGTGATGATGAACGTCGTCTCGAACACGAGGGTCGACATCGTGGCGCGCGGCGTCATCAAGGGATGCATCGAGTCGGGGCGGGATCCAGCCGAGGTGATCGCGATCTTCCGCATCCCCGGGGCCTGGGAGGACGAGGGTTTCAAGATCCTCGCGAAGTACGGAGTCGAGTACTGCGACCGGAGCGTCTCGATGTACGACGCCGCGGGCCGCGCCGTCGCGAAGATGGGAGCCCAGTCGTGACCATCCTGATCTCCAGCGAAACGACCTTCATCGTCCAGGGCATTACCGGCCGGGAGGCCGTGAACCTGACCCGGGAGAACCTCGACTACGGGGCCCGGATCGTCGGCGGCGTCACGCCCGGCCGAGCCGGCCGGGACATCTACGGGGTCCCGGTCTACGACTGCGTCCGCGACGCGGTCGAACGACACGGCCCCATCCAGGGCTCGATCGTCTCGGTGCCGCCCGGCTTCACCCGTGACGCCGTCTTCGAGGCCCTCGAGAACGGCATCGAGATCATCGTGATCGTGACCGAGAACATCCCGCGCAAGGAAGTGGCGCAGATGGTCGAGCTCGCGAACCTGCGCGGAGCCCGCATCATCGGCCCGAACTGCCTCGGAATCATCTCGCCCGGCGAGGCGAAGATGGGGGGCGTCGGAGGCCCCGCGGCGAATACGAAGCAGGCCTACACGAAGGGCAACATCGGCGTGATGTCGCGATCCGGCGGCATGACGACCGAGATTGCCAGCACCCTCACGGCGGCGGGACTCGGCCAGTCGACCTGCGTGTCGATCGGCGGAGACGCGATCGTCGGCACCACCTACGCCGAGTTGATGCCGCTCTTCGAGGCGGACCCGGAGACCCACGCCATCGCCATCTACTCCGAGCCCGGCGGCCGCATGGAGGCGGAGCTCGCGGAGTGGGTGAAGGCGAACGACAGCCGGCTCCCGATCGTGGCCTTCATGGCGGGGCGCTTCATGGACGAGATGAAGGGAATGCGCTTCGGCCACGCCGGCACGATCGTCGAAGGCAAGGAAGATACGACTGCCGAGAAGATCGCTCGGATGGAGGCCTCCGGAATCTCCGTCGCCGAGCGCATCGAAGAGATCCCGGAGCTGATCCGGAAGCGATTGTCGGAGGCGAAGTGATGCCCGCGCTGTTCATCGATGTCCGTGTCGCCGACGACGCGTCGAAGGATGGAGCGCTCGCGAAGAAGCTCGAAGAGGTCTGCCCGGTGGGCATCTTCGTCGCGACGGATGCGGGCGTGGAGATCTCGGAGGAGAACCTCGACGAGTGCACCCTCTGCGACCTCTGTCTCGAGGCCGCTCCGAAGGGGACGGTCCAGGTGATCAAGCGCTATGAGGAGTAGTCGGCCGAACGGTCGAGGAAGACACGAGGAGTAGAGCCATGCGAAGTGCGAAGGACTTCTTCAAGCCGAAGGCCATCGGCGCCCCCACACCGCCGCGGGAGATCCCGTTCCGCCCGGGACGCATGATCCACTTCTTCGACCCGAGCAACCCGAAGATGGCGGCGAAGCTGCCGGACCTCGCGACGAAGTGCGACGTTCTCCTCGGCAACCTCGAGGACGCGGTCCAGATCGACAACAAGATCGCCGCCCGGGAGGGCCTGGTGAAGGTCGGGCGCGAGACCGACTTCGGCGACTGCCAGCTCTGGACCCGGGTCAACAGCCTAGACAGCCCCTGGATCCTCGACGACCTCACGACCCTCGTGACCGAGATCGGCGACCGCCTCGACGTCATCATGGTTCCGAAGGTGGAGGGCCCCTGGGACATCCACTACGTGGACCAGCTCCTGGCACAGCTCGAGGCCAAGGCGGGGATCAAGGAGCCGCTGCTCATCCACGCGATCCTCGAGACGCACCAGGGCGTGATCAATGTCGAGGAGATCTGCGGCGCCAGCCCGCGCATGCAGGGCATCTCCTTCGGACCGGCAGACCTCGCCGCCAGCCGTCGCATGAAGACGACGCGAGTGGGTGGCGGGCACCCCCAGTACCTGGTCCGCACCGACCCGGATCCGGCCGCCCCCGACGCGCCGCGGGTGACTGCCCAGCAGGACCCCTGGCACTACACCCTCGCGCGCATGGTCGACGCCTGCACGGCCCACGGGATCTACCCCTACTACGGCCCCTTCGGCGACATCAAGGACACGATCGCCTGCGAGGACCAGTTCCGAGCGGCCTTCCTGCTCGGCTGCGTCGGCGCCTGGAGCCTGCACCCGGCGCAGATCGCCATCGCGAAGAAGGTCTTCAGCCCTCCCGTCGACGAGGTGCTCTGGGCGAAGCGGGTGATCTCGGAGATGGGCGACGGCTCCGGCTGCGTCATGATCGACGGCAAGATGCAGGACGACGCCACCGTGAAGCAGTGCCACGTCATGGTGCAGGCCGCGAAGTCCCTGGCGCGGAACGACGCCGAGCTGCGCGACGCCTACGAGTTCGACGCGTCCGAGCTGGGCTGAGGCGTCCCCGAGACGGCGCCGTCGCCGTCTCGCTCACGACGAGAGCGCGAGCATCCGTTCGATCGGGGCGAGGGCCTTCACGCGGATCTCCTCGGGGACGTCCACCGTGGGTTTCAGGTCGCGCAGGCAGAGAAAGAGCTTCTCGAGGGTGTTGAGGCGCATGAACGGGCACTGGTTGCACGCGCAGCTCTCGTCGATTCCCGGCGCCTGGATCAGCTCCTTCTCCGGGGCCCGCTGCTCGATCTGATGGAAGACTCCGTCTTCCGTCGCGATGATCAGCGTCTTCGCCGGAGAGGCGACGGCGCGGTCGATGATGCCCGTCGTGGAAGCGATGAAGTCCGCCTGGTCGAGCACGGCCTGATCGCACTCCGGGTGGGCGAGCACCTCGGCCTCGGGGTGCCTCACCCGGAGCTGGGCCAGGCGCTTCGCGCTGAACTGCTCGTGCACGATGCAGGCTCCGGGCCAGACGATCAGGTCGTCGCGCCCGAGCTGATTGCCGACCCAGCGCGCCAGATGGCGATCCGGCGCGAAGACGAGGGGCTCCCCGTCGAACTCCCGGGCCATCTTCACCGCGTTCGACGAGGTGCAGATGAGGTCGCTCATCGCCTTCACCTCGGCGCTGCAGTTGATGTAGGAGAGCAGCTTCGCCCCGGGATGCTGCTGCACGAAGGCCCGCAGGTCGTTCGGAGGGCAACCGTCGGCGAGGGAGCAGCCGGCTTCGAGGTCGGGCACCACCACCGTACGATCCGGGTTCAGGATCTTCGCGGTCTCCGCCATGAAGTGGACGCCGCAGAAGACGATCACGTCCACGTCCACCCGGCTGGCGGCCTGGGCGAGGGCCAGGGAGTCGCCCACGAAGTCGGCGAGGTCCTGGACCTCGGACTCCTGGTAGTAGTGGGCGAGCAGGACCGCGTTGCGCTCGTGCTTGAGCTCGAGGATCGCGGACTCGAGATCCTCGGGGAGCCCTCTCGGGTCGGCCGCGTTGGGGGATGCGCTGGTCATGACCGAACTTAGCCCTCCGGCGCGGAGGTCGGTAGCGGCGTATCGGGCGCCGGCGGGGCCGGCTCGATCAGCAGTGTCGGAACACCGGCGGTGCCGTCGCGCACGGTGCACACCCGCGTGCCCCGCTTGCGCCCCGGACTCACCTCGGTGACGTCGAAGCCCGCCGCCGCGACCCGTCGCGCCGCCGCGTCGGCGTCGGGGACGCGGTAGGCGAGACCCCAGAGTCGATCCGGAGCGTCCGGATCCGGCCCCCCATCGATGGGGCCCGCGATCTCCACCGTAGCCCCGCCGACGCGGAAGAAGAGGATGCGCGTGCCCCGCTCCTCGAAGCGTCGGTCGAGGGCGAGTCGCAGCCCCAGGGCATCCCCGTAGAGGGCGCGGGCGCCATCCAGATCGGCGCACATCAGCACCACGTGATCCAGCCCAGCGACGGCCGAGGCCGGCTCGGCGGGCGAGCGCAGGGGCAGCGCATCGGCGGGCGAGTGGTGCTGGATGGCGAAGACGAGGGGCCCCCGACTCGACTCCGGTGTGAAGAAGGCATTCTCCCAACGCCGCTCGGCTCCGGTCTCGCCGTCGCTCCCGCGGCCGGGCTGGGGGTCCGAGATGGAGAGGCCGCGCGCGCGCAGGGTCGCGACGGCGGTCGCCAGGTCCGGAGCCCCGAAGGCGAGGCCCAGCAAACCTTCGCCGTCGGTGGAGAGGCGCTCGCGCAGCCGGTCTCCCACGGCCCCCTCCCCGAGTGGCGCGAGCAGTTCGAGATAGGTGTTGTCCAGCCGGAACAGGGTGTTTGCGGTTCCCGCCCCCGGGTGCTCGCCCTGCCAGGAGGGCGGACGCCCCAGAAGGGCGGCGTAGCGCTCTGAGGCAGCCGGGAGGTCTGCGACGGCCACGATCACATGGTCCAGACGATCGAACATCGACTCAGCATCGCACGAACGGAGTCTCACGGCAGCAGCCATTCGGACGACGCAGGGTCACTTTGGAACCCCTCTTCCCAATTAGGGAATTCGTGTTCCACGGAGCTCGACCCGGGAAATGGCGGAGAGAACCCGCCGGTACTTCAACTGGCCGTCTCCGAAGGACTTTTTCCGCTCTCAACGAAATAGGCCAGTTCGGCATACCACTTGCTTCTAAGTTGCCGCTGGGAAGGGGCCACGCGCATTCGACGTGGAGGCCGACGTCCTTCCCGTATGTCTAATCCGGCCGCAACAGCGGCTGGAGCTGAAACCGGGAAGGGGAGACCTCCATGGCCTTGGGAAGGGCTCTATTGTGTGCTGCCGTAGCACTGACATTCGCGACCTTCGCACCCTCCGCCAACGCGGTCCCGACGACGTTCACGTTCGTCTCGGGTCACGCGGTGATCACGGCGAGTGCCGGAGCGACGCTCATCGTGAGCGACGTCGTGGACCTGGACGGCTCGTTCGTGGACTTCGACACCTCACCGGTGGAGATCACGGACTTCGTTTTCAGCATCGGCACCTCGGCGCCGATCTCGATGCTCACGCCCTACGGCGGCTACGACACCTTCGTGATCGAGTCGGCTCTGCTGACGCCGGGAACGGGCTTCTCCTCGAGTGGCCTGTTCGTCGGCGGTACGGAGTACAGCGTCACCATGGGGCCGATCGACGTCGATGCGGAGTACAGCGCGAGCGATTCCACCCTGACGAATCCGCCCGCCAGCAACATCCCGATCTCCTTCACGAACCCCAATCTCAACGCCACCGTGGACGCCAATCTGGTGACCTTCGAGATGGTGGGCATCACCCTCGGCGTGATTCCGGCCCTGCCCGGCGAGACCTCGCCGCTGGTGGTGAAGGGAGACATCACCTTCGTGGGGATCATCCCCGAGCCGACGACCGGACTCCTGGTCGGAATGGGGCTTTTTGGCCTCGGACTCGGCCGGAAGCGGTCCTTGCGCAAGTCTTTCAGCCACTGCTAAAGAGGCAGTTGGAGCGACGCGAGAATTTTCCCCCCAGACCAGAACGCGGTGGAGAGCCCTTCTCCCCCTCTGCCTGGATGTGGGGGGTCGAGGCTTCGCGTAACGCGCTTCGGCAGCGCTCGACTGGGAGGGGATCCGCGTGCAGATCAGTATTGGTGTAGCTCGGTTGTTCCTTGTGGTGATCGGTGTGGTCGGCCTCGGCCTGGCGGCGAGTGCGTCGCCGATCGTGGACGGCGGCCTTACCGCGAGCATCGCCTGCCCTGACGGCGCCAACCCGTGCTCGACGTCGGCGAACTTCTCGCTCGACCCGCCGACGCCGGCAAAGCTCACGACGGGCTCGATCACCTTCACCCCGACCACGGCGACCATCAGCTTCCTGGTGCCGTCGTACTCGATGACAGGGTCGTCGGGCAGCGTTACCGACATCGACTTCACCAACGTGAGCTACTCCGCCACGGTGGGCATCTCGGTCATCGACTTCGGCGGCGGCATGATCCAGGTCAACCAGGACCTGGGCTTCGCCACGGGGTCGGTCAGCGGCACCTACGACCAGATCGGAGGCCCCGGATCCGGGCCCTTCTCCGACCTCAGCGTCTCCTTCGCCAACCTCAGCTGCTTCCTGATCGACGGCGTCGGCACCTGCGGAGTCGACGTGGGCAGCTTTGCCCAGAACGCAGACTTCTCCCTGGACGTGGACGGCGTAGACCACGACGTGGTGCAGTCCTTCAACGTCGTCGTGCCCGAGCCGAGCACCCTCGCGCTGCTCGGCCTCGGCATGCTCGCGCTCGCCGGTCGACGCCGCTAGCCGGAGCCGGGAGACGGGCTCGCAACCGCCGCCACGCGGCGGGGCCGAGACGCGTATCCGACGCGTCTCGGCGAATGGCGACGCTTGCTGCGTTTCGTTAAGGTAATCAGCACCTTGCGGCGCCAATCCTGGCCCCAGGCCCCGTGAGATCCGCCGCATGAGCGATCCCGTAGCGCCGAAGCGCGATCGGCCCTGGGTGTTCCGAACCTACTCGGGACACTCCTCGGCTCGCGCGAGCAACGCCCTCTACCGCAATAACCTGGGCAAGGGGCAGACGGGGCTCTCGGTCGCCTTCGACCTCCCCACCCAGACCGGGTTCGACTCGGACCACCCCCTCGCACGCGGCGAGGTGGGAAAGGTCGGCGTGCCGGTGAGCCACCTCGACGACATGGCCCTGCTCTTCGAGGACCTCCCCCTCGATCGCATGAACACGTCGATGACGATCAACGCCACCGCGGCCTGGATGCTTGCGCTCTACGTGGCGGCGGCGGAGCGCAGCGGCGTGGACCCGAAGCTGCTCCAGGGCACGACCCAGAACGACATCGTGAAGGAGTATCTCTCCCGGGGCACCTACATCTTCCCCCCCGGCCCCTCGATGCGGCTCATCAGCGACATGGTGGCCTACTCGGTCTCGGCCATTCCCAAGTGGAACCCCATCAACGTCTGCTCCTATCACCTCCAGGAGGCCGGCGCGACGCCCGCCCAGGAGGTGGCCTACGCCATGGCCAACGCCATCGCCGTGCTCGACGCCGTACGCGCCCGGGAGGACGTTCCCGACTCCTCGATCCCCCAGGTGGTGGGCCGGATCTCCTTCTTCCTGAATGCGGGCATCCGCTTCGTCGAGGAGATCTGCAAGGGCCGCGCGATGACCGAGCTCTGGGACGAGATCACGCGCGACCGCTACGGGGTCGAAGACCCGAAGCTGCGCCGCTTCCGCTACGGCGTGCAGGTCAACAGCCTGGGGCTCACCGAGGCCCAGCCCGAGAACAACGTGATCCGCATCGTCCTCGAGGCGCTGGGCGTCACGTTCTCGAAGAACGCCCGCTGCCGTGCGCTCCAGCTTCCGGCCTGGAACGAGGCCCTGGGCCTGCCGCGCCCCTGGGACCAGCAGTGGTCGCTGCGGATCCAGCAGATCCTCGCCTACGAGACGGACCTCCTCGAGTACGACGACCTCTTCGACGGCTCCCGCGCGGTCGAGGCCCAGACCGCCGAGCTCAAGCGGGCGGCTCGGGAGGAGCTGGACCGGGTGATCGAGATGGGCGGCGCCATCGCCGCCGTCGAGAACGCCTACATGAAGCAGCAGCTCGTCGCGTCCCACACGCGGCGGACCCGCGCCATCGAGTCCGGCGACCTGACGGTGGTCGGCGTCAACGCCTATACCGAGGCCGAGGAGTCCCCTCTCACGACCGGCGGTGCCCAGTCGATCCTGGTGGTGGACGAGTCGGCCGAGCGCGCCCAGGTGGAGTCGCTCGAAGCCTTCCGGCGCCGACGCAACGACGCCGAGGTGGCGGCTGCGCTGCGCGGCCTCTCCGACGCCCTGGCCAACGGAGACAACGTCGTGCCCCCCTCGATCCGCGCAGCCCACGCCGGCGTGACCACCGGCGAGTGGGCCGACGCCCTGCGCGTCGTCTTCGGCGAGTACCGGGCCCCGACCGGCGTCGGCGTGCGACTCGCGGGAGACCTCTCGCCCGAGACCGAGCGGGTCCGGGAGCGGGTCCGCGGCCTGTCCGACGAGCTTGGACGGCCCATCAAGATCCTGGTAGGCAAGCCCGGCCTCGACGGCCACAGCAACGGCGCCGAGCAGATCGCCGTGAAGGCCCGGGACGTCGGCATGGAGGTCGTCTACGAGGGTATCCGTCTCACGCCCGAGGAGATCGTGCAGTCGGCGCGAGACGAGGGCGTCCACGTGATCGGCTTGTCCATTCTCTCCGGCTCCCACGGTGTGCTGGTCGTCGACGTGATGGAGCGTCTGCGCGAGGCCGGCGCCGGCGACGTGCCCGTCGTGGTGGGCGGGATCATCCCCGAGGTAGACGCCCAGAAGCTGCGGGCCGCGGGAGTTCAGCGCGTTTACACGCCGAAGGACTTCGACCTCACGCGCATCATGGGCGAAATCGTCGACGTCGTGGCGGAGTCCTGCGCTGCCGCCTGAGCTCGCGGAGCGGCTTCTCGCGCGCGATCGCGACGCCGTCTCGGAGGCGCTGAATCTCGCGGACGATCGACGCCCGAGTCAGCGCGCCGCCGCCGGGGCCATGCTCGACGCACTCGAGCGCAATGCGCCCTTCCCCGGCGCGCCGCGGGTGGGCATCACCGGCGCCCCCGGCGCCGGCAAGTCCACCCTCCTCGACGCCCTCGTCCGAGGGCTGCGCGCCACCGGCGAGACCGTCGCCATCGCCGCAATCGATCCCTCCAGCCTGACGACCGGAGGAGCGCTGCTCGGCGACCGCATCCGGGTGCGCTCCAGCGGTCGCGACCCCGGAGTGTTCATCCGTTCGATGGCCGCACGAGATCGGCTGGGCGGCATCTCCGACGTCGCCTGGGCCGGGGTGACGATCCTGGCCGCGGCCTTCGATCGGGTCTTCGTCGAGACCGTCGGGGTGGGCCAGTCCGAGAGCGACATCGCGCCCCTCGTCGACACCCTGGTCTACGTCGCGAACCCGGGCAGCGGCGACGAGCTCCAGTACATGAAGGCGGGCCTGCTGGAGCTGCCCGACGTCTTCGCCGTGAGCAAGGCCGACCTCGGCGCCTCGGCGGATCGCACCGCCTCGGAGCTCGAGAGCGCCCGGGGCCTGGTCGACCGGGCGGCCACGGCCTGGAGCCCTCCTGTCCTCCGGGTCTCGGCGCGTGACGGCACCGGGATGGCGGAGCTGCTGGCGGCCCTCGACGCGCACCGCCGCCACACCCTCGAGGCGGGGCTCCTGGAAGAGCGACGACGACGCGGGGCCCGCGCCCACGTGGTCGAGTCCCTGCGCCGCCGCTACGGGAGCCACGGGCTCGAGCGCGTGGGGAGCGCCCCGGGGATCGACGAGCGCATGAGTGCCGAGCCGCAGCGCACCTCCTTCGCCTGGGTCGAGGTCCTCTCCCGCGAGATCGAGGACGCGCTCCGCAAGCCGGCGTGAGCGGGATGCCGAATTCGGTCCAGAAGGTCTTCGAAGCGGTGCGCACCGCCTCCTCGGCGGGCACCTGGTCGCGAGGCGTCGAGCTCGCACGAGCCGGCGCGGTCTCCGGCGAGCGCGACGACGGCGACGAGGTGACCTTGCGCATCTCGACCCGGGGCGGCCTGCTCTGCCCGAGCGCCCTGCTCTACCTCGAGGACGCCGAGTGGGAGTGCGACTGCGGCACTCGCGAGGACGCCTGCGAGCACGTCGCCGCCGCCGTGATCGCCCTGAGACGCGCTCGCGTCGAGGGTGAGCCCCTGCCGCGGGGCTCGAGTGAAGCGGGGCGCATCGGATATCGCCTCGAGCGGCAGGGGAGCCGCCTGCAATTCGAGCGCGTGGTCGCGGGCGATGCGGGGGAGGAGCCCCTGCGCGCCACCCTCGCGGCGATCTCTTCGGGGCGGGTGAGTGGACCCGCCTTCGTGGCCACCCGGGACGACCTCGAGGTCGAGCGCATCCTCGGCGGGACCCGCCGCGGCGCCCTCCCCCGCGGCATCTGGTCCTCACTGCTGCCCCTTCTCGCCAACTGCTCCGATGTTCAGCTCGACGGACGACCGATCCGAGCGAGCGCCGAACGCGCAGGGTTCGTCGGACGCCTCGAGGATCGCGACGACGGATTCCTGCTGCGCGTTCTGCGAGATCCGAGGGTGGTCGAGGTGTTCGACGACGACGTCGCCCTGCTCGACGACGACACGCTCTGTCGGGTCGGCGGCTCGCGCCTCTCCGGTCGCGAACGGGAGGACTACGAGCGCGGGCGG
>CALDCK010000050.1 GCA_937937315.1 uncultured bacterium | reverse complement strand
GGGAAGTCCTCCGCCGTGAAGGGGCTGCTCTCCCGCTTCGGGGGGCGCGGGCTTCGGGTGGTGGAAGTGCAGAAGGCGGACCTGATGCACCTCCCGGACGTCGTCGCAGCCCTCCGTGGCTCGCCCCACCGCTTCCTGCTCTTCTGCGACGACCTGTCCTTCGACGTCGGCGAGACGACCTTCCGGGAGCTCAAGGCGGCCCTCGAGGGCAGTCTCGCGGCGCCGCCCGAGAACGTGCGGATCGTCGCGACCAGCAACCGTCGCCACCTGCTTCCCGAGAGCGTGGAGGACAATCGCGACGCCCGCCTGGACGAGCGAGGCGATCTCCACATGGGCGAGACCGTCGACGAGAAGCTCGCCCTTTCGGATCGCTTTGGGCTGGTGCTCGGCTTCTATCCCTTCGATCAGGAGACCTATCTTCGGATCGTTGGACACTACACGCGAAAGGCCGGCATCCAGGCGGCGGACGCGCGAGTTCGGGAGGAGGCGCTTCGCTGGGCCCTGCGGCGGTCGAGCCGCTCCGGACGGACCGCGAAGCAGTTCGTGGACGACTTCGCCGGGCGCGAGGCTCTCGGCCTCGACTGAGCCGCAACGAGATCCCATAATCGAGCTCGGCGGCGCCAGTCACGGCGGGAGGGTGGATGGATAGTCCAGGGAGTCCAGGGATCGGCCTCTCGATCCTGGGCCTACTCGGAATCGCCGTTCTCATCGCGACCAACGCCTACTTCGTCGCTGCCGAGTTCGCGCTGGTCGCAGTGCGCCGCACACAGATCGAGCTCTGGGTCCGGGAGGGGCGCCGCGGGGCCCTCGCCGCTGCGAAGGCGATCGACGGGCTCGACGATGCGATCGCGGCGACCCAGCTGGGGATCACCCTGGCGAGCGTCGGCCTCGGGTTCGTCGGCGAGCCGCTGCTCGCCCGCCTGATCACACCCTTCTTCTCGCAGTTCGGCTTGGGCGGCGGGCTACCCGTCCACACCATCGCGATCGCGCTCGCCTTCGCGGTCGTCACCTTCCTCCACGTCGTGGTGGGCGAGCTGGCGCCAAAGGCGATCGCCCTCGACCGGCCGGGCACGACCGCGCTGCTGTGCGCGCCGCCCCTGCTGGTCTTCGGACGCATCTTCCACTTCGTGCTCGTGGTGATGAACGGCGCCGGAAACGGGCTCGTCCGGATGCTGGGCGTCCCTCCCGCGGGTCAAGCCCACGCGGTCCACTCTCCCGAGGAGCTCTCGCTCCTGGTCACCGAGGCGCGGCAGGCGGGAAAGATCCGGCCCTACGCGGGCAGGATCCTCGGCAACGTCTTCCGTCTCTCGCGGACCCGGGTCCGCGACGTGATGATCCCCCGCGAGCAGGTCTTCGCCATCGAGCGCGGCATCTCGGCCGAGGACCTGATGGACCACATGCGCGACACGGGCTACACGCGCATCCCGGTCTACGAGGGCACGTTCGATCGAATCGTCGGCATCCTCCACACGAAGGATCTCTTTCACGTGTATGCCCGCGAGCGGGTCGTGATCCTCGAGGACGCGATCCGCCCGGTGACCTTCATCCGCCCCGACCTGCCCGTGGTGGACGCCCTGCGCCAGTTCCGGCGCGGGCGGCGCCATCTGGCCGTCGTGCGCGAGGGCGAGGGTCCCGTTCTCGGGGTCTGCACCCTGGAGGACGTGCTCGAGGAGATCGTCGGCGAGATCGAGGATGAGCACGACCTGCCGACTCCGGCGGGCAGCGACTAGCTCTGGCGCGCGATCCATCTGGCCGGGCGGTGGGTTGCCCCGAGCCGAGGTGAGATCAGGCGATGAGCCCCATCTCGCGGCCGACCTTCGCGAGCGCCGCCAGGGCCATGTCGAGGTGGTCGGTCGTGTGGGTGGCCATGTAGGAGGTCCGGATCATGGCCCGGCCCTCGGGCACGGCAGGCGAGACGACCGGATTGACGAAGACACCCTCTTCCTGGAGGCGCGTCGTCATGCGGAACGCCTCCATGTCCGGGCCGACCACGATGGGGATCACGGGGGACGTGGAATCGCCCGTGTCGAACCCCAGGGTGGAGAGCTCCCGGCGCATCGTCTTCGTGTTCTCCCACAGGTGCTTCCGTCGCTCCGGCTCCCGCTCGACGATCTCGATGGCCTTCAGCGCGGACGCGACCGATGCCGGAGGCGGCGCGGCGGAGAAGATCGCGCTGCGCGCCTGATGCTTGATGAAGTCGATCACCACGGCATCGCCGGCGACGAAGCCGCCGACGGTGGCGAGGGACTTCGAGAACGTCCCCATCAGGAGATCGACCTCCTCATCGAGGCCGAAGTGCTCCGGAGTGCCGCGTCCGTTCTCGCCGAACACGCCTAGGCCGTGGGCGTCGTCCACCATGAGTCGGGCGCCGTACTGCTTGGCGAGCTCTACGATGCGCGGCAGGTTCGCCACGTCGCCTTCCATGGAGAAGACCCCGTCTACGACGATCAGCTTTCCGCGGTTCTCGGGGACGACCGAGAGCTTCGACTCGAGGTGCTCCATGTCGTTGTGGCGATACTTGTAGGTCTTACCGAAGCCCAGCCGGCAGCCATCGATGATGCAGGCGTGGTCGAGCGCGTCGAGGATGGCGACGTCGCTTCGGGTGAGCAGGCAGGACAGGACACCGAGGTTGACCTGGAAGCCGGTGGAGAAGACGAGCGCCGCCTCGCGTCGCGTGAACTCTGCGATCTTCTGCTCGAGGGCGACGTGCAGGTCGAGCGTTCCGTTCAGGAGTCGCGAGCCGGCGCAGCCGGAGCCGTAGAGCGCGAGGGCCATCGCCGCCGCCTCCTTGACCTCCGGATGGCTCGTGAGCCCGAGATAGTTGTTCGAGCCCAGCATCACGAGCTCGCGGCCCGAGATGGTGACGATGGGATCCTGCCCCGAGGAGAGGGTTCGGTAGTAGGCGTAGACGCCCGCTTCCTTCGCCGTCAGGACGCGCTCGGCGTCGTCTCGGCACTTGTCGAAGATGTCCAATGGATCGCCTCCCAATCCGCCGCCGTCCAATGGACAGCTTCTCCTGCTCTTTCCTACACGTGGGGATCTTGCGGGCTGGCCCGTCGGCCCAGGGGGCGCGCGGAGCAACCGCGAGACGCGGAGGAGAGCTGAATCCCGCTCATCGGCGTCCCCGGGCGACTGCCGTAGCGCGACGCTCTCGCGAGCCTCGTCGGAGGATCCGATGGGCCGCACCCACTGGCCCTGGCCGGGTTTCCCGAGGGGGATCGGTGATCAGGGGGGCGGCCGACTCCGGCCGCTGATCCTCAGGGTAACGCAGCGAGCGGACCCTCGTCAGGGACCCTGGGAGGCCCGATGGTGGTCGCCTCGCCACCCAGGGCGTAGACTGCCTGCCCGCGCGTCTTCCCTCCCCTTGTTGCAGTCGCCCCCTACCAAGAGAGCCCCATGCGCCAACACCGGCTCGTCCCGACGGTACTGCTGGGAATTCCCCTCGTTTTTTCCCACGCCTGGGCATCCGAGGGGCAGACGCTGGACGTTGCCGCTGCGCCCCCCGATCCGGTCGAGGCCCTCGACGTCTACGACCCGCTCTTCGACGAGGAGTTCGAAGAGGAGGACTCGGACCTCGACTCCGATCCCTTCGAGTGGGCAAACCGCGGAGTCTTCGGCTTCAACGACGGCCTCGACCGCTGGGTCCTCGACCCGATCACGCGCGGTTATCAGTGGGTGGTGCCCCCGCCGGCGCGCCGCGGCGTGAATCGATTCTTCGCCAACCTGAACTCGCCGGTCGTCTTCGCCAATCAGCTGCTCCAGCTGCGCCCGGTTCCGGCAGCGACGACCATCGGGCGGTTCGCCGTCAACACCACCTTCGGTATCGCCGGCTTCTTCGATTTCGCCGACGACGTGATGGGTCTCGGACGGGCGGAGGCGGACTTCGGTCAGACCCTTCACCGCTACGGCATTCCGCGGGGTCCCTACCTCGTCGTTCCGCTCTTCGGCCCGAGCACTGCCCGGGATGCAGTGGGCACCGTGATCGATCAGGCCCTCGACCCGCTCACCTACATCATCGGGCCCCTCAACCTCCAGTGGCAGCTGATCCTGGGGGGCGGGCAGGGCCTGGCGGTGCGGGAGGCGAACGCCGACGCGATGGATGCGCTGCGCGAGGCTTCGGTGGACTTCTACGCTGCGCTGCGCAGCGCCTACCTCCAGAGCCGCCGGGCGCGCGAGCTCGAGGTCCGTCCCGTTTTCAGCTCGGCCCCCGGCGAGAAGCTGTCCGAGGGCGTCGCGTTTCAGGACTCGTCGGTGCCCGTGGCCAGCTTGGCGATCCGCTCGTCGATCGCGGCGATGAGCGCGTCGAAGTTCTCCCTCTTGACGATTCCGGAGAATTCGGAGCGTCTGAGCGCCAGCTCGCTCACGGTTCCGTCCAGGTAGACGTCGATGATCTTCCAGCTTCCGTCGACGAGACGCATGCGGTAGTTCAGCTCGACGTCCTCGTCCCCTGGATCGATCAGACGGCTCTTGACCAGGACCGTCTCCATGCGAGCCGCCTCCTCGCCGAACGTCTCGAAGGACTGGCCGGAGTAGCCGTCGAACTGCCCCGCGTAGTTCGCGACCATGAAGCGTTGGAAGGTCTCGAGGAAGCGCTGCCGATCCGAGTCGGAAGCCGACTTCCAGTGCCGCCCGACCGATTTCTCGGCCATGAAGGCGACGTCGTAATGCTCGGGGATCACCGGCTCGAGCTTCGCCTCGCGTCCGGCGTAGCCGAGCTCGACCGCGTTCTTCATGACGTCGAGGAGGCTCTCGTGCAGGGAGTCGATCGTCTGGGTCGGAGATCGCGCCGGATCCGCCGAGACCGATGGGCCGACGAGGATCGCCAGGAGGAGAGTCGCCCATGCCGCGCGTCGGATCCTCATCCATGCGAGTTCGGGCTTCAGGGTTCGGTTCATCGGGGTCTCCGAGGCCGTTCTTGCCTGTCCGTTGAGATGTCGCGGGGCAATGTAGCGAAGGGCCCCGCCTCGGCGGCAGGAGCCTTGCGTGGCCCCGGAAATCCGGAGCGGGGCGCTGCTCCGGCGTTTGCTAAGCATGGGACGGTCCCCCCGCCGCATCGATTCACTGCGCGCCGAGGGATTCTCCAGGGGGTCCTCCCATGGCCAACGACTTCGATGCGCGGCTCGGCGCAGCGCTGGCCGGCTGGGTGGACGGAGTGCGCCGCCGCCCCTGGCTGGCGATCGTCGCCACCCTGCTGGTGACCCTGGCCAGCGGCGTCTACTCCGCGGGCAACCTGGGAATCCAGGGCGATACGGATGCGCTCTTCTCTTCGGATCTGCCGTTCAAGCGGGCCGAGCAGCACTACTACTCCTCGTTCCCCACCCACTTCGAGAACATGTTCATCGTGGTCGACGCCGCCACGTCGGAGCGCGCCGGCGAATCTGCCGAGCGCCTGGCGAAGCGACTCCGGGAGCTGCCGGAGGAGTTCCACATGGTCTTCCTCCCGGGGGGAGGCGCGTTCTTCGAGCAGAACGCTTTCCTCTACATCGACACCGAGGAGCTCCAGGATCTCGCGGATCGCCTGGCCGAGGCCCAGCCCTACCTCGCGGAGCTCTCCCACGACGGCTCGCTCCGGGGGCTCGCGTCGATTCTCGCCCGCGGCGCGCGGGCGGTGCGCCGTGGCGACGTCGCACCCGAGCGGCTGTCCGCGATCTATGAACGCACCGCCGAGGCCCTCGACGCGAGCGTCGAGGGGCGTCTCTACGACCTCTCCTGGGCCGAGGTGATCGCCGCGCGCGACTTCGAGGGGGATCCGCGTCGCCGCGTCATCCTGGTGCAGCCCGTCCTTCACGTAGAAGACATTCAGCCGGCGAAGCGGTCGATCCTGGCGGTGCGCCGCGCCGCCGAGGAGCTCGGCCTCGGGGCGGAGTCCGGCGTGCGGGTGAGGATCACTGGAGACGTGGCGCTCTCCTACGAGGAGATGGAGGTGGTGAAGCGTCAGGCCACCGCCGCCGGCGTCGCCTCCTTCGTGCTCGTCGGGATCATCCTGATCGCGGCGCTGCGCTCGGCGCGGCTCGTCCTGTCGGTCCTCTTCTGTCTCGTGGTCGGGCTGGTGCTGACGGGGGGCTTCACCGCCGTCGCGATCGGACACTTCAATATGATCTCCGCCGCCTTCGCCGTGCTCTTCATCGGGCTCGGCGTCGACTTCGGGATCCACGTGTGCATCTGCTACCGGGAGCAACTCGGGCAGGGGGAGTCCCACGCGGCGGCGCTGCGGGAGACGGCTCGGGTGGCGGGCAGCTCCATCGCGCTCTGCGCCCTCACGACGTCGATCGGCTTCCTGGCCTTCGTCCCGACTCCCTTCGTCGGCGTTGCCGAGCTGGGTCTGATTGCCGGTGCCGGCATGTTGATCAGCCTCTACCTCATGCTCACGCTGCTCCCCGCGCTGCTCAGCGTCCTGCCCGCGATCGGGACGGCGGAGGAGATCCGGGGCACCGCCTGGGCGGGGCGCCTCGTCGAGCTTCCGGTCCGCTATCCCCGCACCGTGCGGATCTCGGCCCTCCTGCTGGGTCTGGGCTCGGTGCTCCTGCTTCCCGAGGCGCGCTTCGACAACAACCCGATCAACGTCCGGGATCCCTCGAGCGAGTCGGTCACCACCTTCGTAGAGCTGCTGGAGAAGGGAACGAGCTCGCCCTGGTCCCTCAACTCGCTCACGCCGGATGCGGCTTCCGCCCGGAACCTGGCCGCCCGCTTGAGGGAGCTCCCGGAGGTCGACCGGGTCGTGACCCTGGCGGACTTCGTGCCCGACGACCAGGACGCGAAGCTCGACATCATCGAAGAGGTCGCGCTCTTCCTCGGACCGGTCGACTCCGAATCCGGCGGAGAAGCGAAGCCCAGCGCAGAGGAGAGCGTCGATTCGCTGCGCCATCTCCAGCAGGAGCTCGACCGCCTTCCCGCCGGAGAGCTTCCCCCGCAGTTCGCGGCTGCATCTGCGTCGCTCCGGACGAGCCTCTCCCGCTATCTGGGCCGGGTCGGTGGGGCGGACCCGTCGGATGCGTCGCTCGAGGCATTGCAGGAGAGCCTGCTCGGAACGCTGCCCGAGCAGCTCCGCATCCTGACCGCAGCGCTGGGTGCCCAGCGCGTCACCCTCGAGAACCTCCCCGCTGCGCTGGTGGACCAGATGGTTGGACTCGACGGACAGGTCCGCGTCCAGGTCTTTCCACGCGCGGATCTCTCCGACCACGCCGCGCTCTCCGCCTTCGTCGACGCCGTGACGGCGATCGATTCGCAGGCGGCGGGCAGTGCGTCGGAGATCATCGGGAGTGGTCGCACGGTGGTGTCGGCGCTGAGGCAGGCCCTCGTCTCGGCCCTCGTCGCAGTCGCCTGCCTCGTGTTCCTGCTCTGGCGGCGCGTAACGGATACGGCGCTGGTGCTCATTCCTCTTGCCCTCGCCACCTCGCTTACGGTGGCCGCCGCCGTGCTGCTGGAGATTCCGTTCAACTTCGCGGACGTGATCGTCCTGCCCCTGCTGCTCGGCATCGGTGTCGACAGCGGAATCCATCTGGTCCACCGCGCCCGGCTCTCGGGTGACGCATCGCTCAACCTGCTCGGCACGAGCACGGCGCGCGCGGTGGCCTACAGCGCGCTCACCACCATCGCGAGCTTCGGCACCATGGGCCTCGCGACCCATCGCGGGCTCGCCACCCTGGGCCAGCTCCTGACGATCGGCGTCGTCTTCACCCTGCTCTGCAACCTGGTGGTGTTGCCGTCGCTGATCGCCCTGCGCTCGCGACGCGCTCCGGAGTCGCTCAGGCCAGCACGAACTCGCTGACGGCGGCCTCGAAGCCCTCCGGGTTGTCGGTCATGACCGAGTGACCCGCCTGGGGGACGATCGCCAGGCGACCGTTCGTCAGGACGTCGTCCACCATGCGGTCGGCAGTCTCTGGAGAGAGGATGTCCGAGGCCGCGCCGCGGACCACCAGGGTTGGGCAGGTGATGCGCGCCAGGGCATCCCACTGGGCTCTCACCATCAGGGCTTCCTGGGCCTCGGCGTCCTCCGCCGGGGAGCCCATGGCGCCGCGCAGGGCGGGGTCCATCTTCAGCTCGAGGCGTCCGTCGTCGCGGCTGCGCAGTGAGAAGCGTGCCATCCTCATCAGTGCGTCGGCGCGGCCTGCGGGGTAGGCGAGGGAGAGTACGCGCGCGTACTCCTCGATCGAGCCGAAGGTCGGCGCCACGTTGGACTCCACGTCCTGGCGGATCCGCATGCGTCCCCGGGGATCGACCTCCGGCCCGATGTCTACGAGCACCAGCCCGGCGAGGCGCTCGGGATGCCGGCCGGCGAAGAGTGTGGAGATGCGTCCGCCCAGCGAGTGTCCCACTACCACCAGGCGCTCGATGCCGAGGGCGTCGGTCACCGCCTCCACGTCGTCGACCATCGTCTCGTGCTCGTAGCGCCCCTTCTCGTCCCAGGCCGAGTCGCCGTGCCCGCGATGATCGAGTGCGAGAGTCCGGTAGTGGGGCGCCACGACCGGCGCGAAGTCGTCCCAGATGTGCGCCTCGTTGCCGAAGCCGTGGAGAAAGAGGAGGGGAATGCCCTCGTGGCTCCACTCGAGGAGGTGCAGCGATATCCCGTCTGCGCCCGGGACGCGCCGCGAGGTGGGCTTCCCGGTCCCGGCTTCCGTCGGCGTCTCATCCATGCCTTCATATTAGCCCGAAGCGCTCCCGAGGGATGGATCGGGGACGGCTCCTCCGATGCTACGTTCCGGCCGTGCCCGCGCCTCCGGAAGTGATCGACGCCCTCGAGCGGCGCTTCGACGAGACGGTGACGGCCCTCATCCGGCTCTCCGAGATCCCCGGGGTGTCGGCGCCGGGCTTCGACCCGGCGGAGGTCGCGCGCTCGGCGGACGCCGTCGCCGCGCTGCTCGTGGAGTTCGGTCTCGAGCGAGTGGAGGTGCTGCGTGTCGCGGATGCGCACCCCTACGTGGTGGGCGAGTGGCTCCAGGCGGGCCCGGATGCGCCGACTGCCCTGATCTACGCCCACCACGACGTGCAGCCCCCGGGCCGGGCCGCGCACTGGGAGACCCCGGCCTTCGAGCCGACGGTGCGGTCGGACGGCCGGCTCTACGGCCGGGGCGTCGTCGACGACAAGGCGGGGATCCTGCTGCACGTCGCGGCGCTGCGCGCGTGGCTCGAGACGCGCGGTGCACTGCCCGTCAACGTCAAGGTTCTCGTGGAGGGCGAGGAGGAGATCGGGTCCGGCCACCTCGCCGACTTCCTGCGCGCCCATCGCGAGCGCCTGGATGCCGACGTGTTGGTCCTCTCGGACACGGCGAACCTCGATACCGGCGTTCCCTCGCTGACTACGAGTCTGCGCGGCATCGTGAACGTCGACGTCACC
>CALDCK010000049.1 GCA_937937315.1 uncultured bacterium | reverse complement strand
CTCCGGAAGGCGGGCGGCGCGGTGGGATCTGCGGCGGGCGGAGGAGGCGAGGGCTTCGCCACCGCGGGTGCGGGCGCGGGACGATTCGCGGCGGTGCGGCGCGGCGGTGCGCTGCCGACCGATGCGGTGGCCGGAGCGCGCGTCGAGGCGGCGGCCGGGACCGCTGCCGGCGCGGGCTTCTTCGCCTCGGCCCGAGCGACGGCTTGGGGTGCGGGCCGGGTCTCGACGTGTCGGGTGGGGGGAAGCTCCGGCGACTTCTGGGGGACGATCCCAAAGCGGGCGAGGTGTGCCTCGGCGACCCGTGCGAAGAGCGGCGCGGCGGAGGCGCCGCCGGTGTGATGGGGGCGCCGCGGCTCGTCGAGGCCCGCCACGATCACCAGTCGGGGCGCCTCCGCCGGGACGATGCCCAGGAACCAGGCCCGGAAGCGCTGCTCCGAGTAGCGACCCGCCTTGGCGTCCCACTTCTGGGCGGTCCCGGTCTTGCCCGCGACGCGAATGCCGGCCAGGCCGGCGCGGCGTCCGGTGCCATCGGGGCCGACCACCGTCTCCATCATTCGCACCACGCGAACCGCGGTATCGCGGCTCAGCACGCGTCGGACCGACTGTCGGGAGGTCGGCTGCCAGGGGCCGTCGGCGCCTCGCCGGGCCGAGATGAGTCGGGGCCGCACCCACTCGCCGCCATTGGCCAGGGTCGCGCCCGCGGCCGCCAGCTGGATCGGCGTCACGCTCACGCCCTGTCCGAAGGCGATGGTCGCGTGATCGACCGGCTTCCAGTTGCGCCAGGATCGCAGCACGCCCGCGGACTCGTCGGGGAAGTGGCTTCCGGTGGTGGCCCCGAATCCGAAGCGCTGGAGCATGTCGAAGTAGGACCCGGGGCCGAGGATCTGGGCGATCTTCACCGCGCCGACGTTGCTGCTGACCCGCAGGACTCCCGCCGGATCGAGAATGCCCTGGGGGTGGGCATCGCGGATGGTCTTGCCGGGAACCCGGAAGGTGCCGTCGCCGCAATCGATCTGCTCGTCCGGCCGGATCGCCCCCCGCTCGATGGCCGAGGCCACCAGGAAGGGCTTGAAGGCCGAGCCCGGCTCCACCGCGTCGAGGAAGGCGGCCGAGCGGGTGGAGTCGTAGGCGAGATCCCGGAAGCGGTTGGGATCGAAGCTCGGGGACTCGGCGAGGCTGTAGATCTCGCCGGAGCGGGGATCCATCGAGATCACCACTCCGCCGCGCGCGCCCGTGGCCGCGAGAGCCTCGTGGAGCGCCCTCTCCGCATCCGCCTGCATGGCGGCGTCCAGGGTGAGCATCACGTCGCCACCGGCGGTGCCCCAGGTCGCGCCGCCGCTGATCAGCATGAGCCGCCCCTGGCCATCGCGTTCGACCGGGAGTCGCCGCTGGGTGCCGCGCAGCCAGTCGTCCTCCTGCTGCTCGATGCCCCGCACGCCCTGGCCGTCGATGTTGGCGAAGCCCACGATGCTGGCTGCCAGGGTCTTGTGGGGATAGACGCGGCGGGGCTCTTGCACGATGCCTACGCCGCGCAGACCCAGGGCCTGCACGCGATCGGCGCGATCCTCGTCCACCCAGCGCGCCAGGAACTGGAACCCCTTGCGTTTCTCGAGCCGTTCCTCGAGCCGGCGCCGGTCCATCCGGAAGATGGGCGCGATGCGGCGCGCCGCATCCGCCGGATCTTCGATCAGGCTCGGCGCGACGTAGGCCGAGGGGGCGTCGATCGAGAGTGCCAGGGCTGCGCCGGATCGGTCGAACAGCTGCCCTCGCTCCGGCGCCAGGGTCAGGGTGCGCAGGGTCTGGGCCTCGCCCCGATCCGCTGCGCGCTCGTCGAAGACGGCGAGATGCGCGGCCCGCAGCGCCAGCCCGCCGAACGCGACGAGAAGCGCGACGCGAGCGATGTCGACGCGCCGCGCACTCCTCCTCACGTCCGCTGCCTTCATGGCCCTACGCTCGCCGCCATGCGGACGGGATGGAGCTCGATCACCCGGGCCGGGCGCTCGAAGCCGCGCTCCTCGGCCAGCTCCGTCAGGCGCGTCGGGTCCGCCAGGGTGGCGGAGCGCGCGGTCCAGACACTCTGCTCCTCGAGGAGCGTCTGCTCGGATTCGACGGCCTCGGCGAGGGCGTAGCGCAGGCGCAGGATGTCGATGCGAAGTGCCGCGAGGCCGAGACCGGCAATCAGGGCCGCGATGAGGAGGATGCCCGAGAAGCGCTGGCGACCCGGAGGCGACACCCGGACCCGCGCGAAGTCGCGTCCGACCAGCTCCGCGTTGCGCCAGCTTGCGCGCTGCTGCGTTCGGCGCGCCATCAGGCTGCGTTCGCCACCCGCTGCGCCGCACGGAGGCGAGCGGAGCGGGCCCGGGGATTGCGTCGAATCTCGTCTTCGCCGGCACGCACCGGCCGCCGCGTGAGCAGACGCAGGCGCACCTGACCACCGCAGATGCAGACCGGCGTGCGCGGTGGGCAGACGCAGCCGCGGACCGCGTCTCGCAAGGTGTGCTTCACGATCCGATCCTCGGCGGAGTGGTAGGCGATCACCGCCAGCCGACCGCCGGGACGCAGACATTCGATGGCCGCTTCGAGGCCCTCGCGCAGGGCGCCGAGCTCGTCATTGACGGCGATCCGGATGGCCTGGAAGACCAGGGTGGCCGGATTGTGACGCCGACCCCGGCCCACGCCGGCCTCGCGGATCACCGCCAGTAGGTCGGCGCTGGTCTCGAGGGCCGCGCGCTCGCGGGTGGCGACGATCGCCCGGGCCAGGCGATGGGCGCCAGGCAGGTCCGCATACTCCCGGAACCAGCGGGTGAGCTCCTCGATCGAAGCTTCCTGCAGCAGCACCGCGGCCGTATCCCCCACCTCGGGGCCCATCCGCATGTCGAGGGAGGTCTCCTCGGCCGTCTCCTCGGCGAAGCGGAACCCGCGCGCTGGGTCGTCCAGCTGCGGAGACGAGACCCCGAGGTCCAGCAGGATCCCATCTACGGCCTCGATGCCCAGCTCGTCGAGGATCCCCCTAAGCCCGCGGAAGGACCCGCGGACCAGCTGCACGCGATCGCCGAAGTCCGACAGGCGCCGGCCCGCCGCGGCGATGGCCTGGGGGTCCAGATCCAAGCCCACGAGGCGGCCGTCCGGGGCGGTCCGCTCGAGAATCTCCGCCGCGTGCCCCCCGCCACCTACGGTGCCGTCGACGACGGTGTCGCCGGGCTGTGGAGTGAGCAATGCCAGGCACTCATCGAGGAGGACCGGGAGATGAGTGAAAGGGCTGGCCACTGGAGCGGGGCTCCCACCTTTGCCCCCGGCAGACGGCGCGGGTCGTCGAATTCCGTGCGCTCGAAGGCGCGGTTCGTGACCCGATTCGGTCGTCCGCTCGCGGGCGGCCGGCTCGGGCCACTTTGGCGAAAGCTGCTGGGGCGCCCCGGAGCACCGGCTCCGCGTCACCAGGTTGTCCCCCCCATTGACTTCCTGGCAGCGCCAGATAGGTGCTCCGGGGACACCCCAACCTCTCGCTCGAAGGAGGTCCCCCTCACTTCGAGCCCCCCGCCTTGTAACTCCCTACGTCCTCAGCTTCTCCGCCACCGATCGAGCCATCTCGGGGTAGCGGACCTGAGTGTTCATCAAATTCGATTCGAAGCGTCGTCGATCCCAGAGCTCGATCTTGGGGCCGACGCCCGCCACGGTGACTTCGCGCTCGAGCGCGGCATAATCCCGGAGGTACGGCGGCACGAGGATGCGGCCGTTCTTGTCGATCCCGCACTCGGTCGCGCCGGAGATCACCATGCGGGCCAGGGCCTGCCGCTCCGGGTCGATCGACGCGTCCCCGACGAGCTGTTCCTCGTAAGAGAGCCAGTCCTCGTAGGGGTAGAGCTCGAGGCATTCATGGGCGTTGGTCAGGATCGCGGGGTGCTCGCTGCGGCGCAGGAGCTCCTGCCGGAAGGGCGCCGGCAGGCTCATTCGATTCTTCCCATCGATCGTGTGCACGTAGCGGCCTCGAAACATTGCTGGCGATGCCTGACCTCGCGCTTCGCCTCTGGTTCAGCGGGTTGCGAGGTCGAGGTCTTTACCACCGTCTACCACTGAGTCCCACTGCGTGGTCTTTTATACCACCTCGGTTTCTCGAATCAACTTTTTTTTCGCGGGCATGCGCCCGAAGCTGCGAGTGGTCGAGTCCACAACATCTCGCGGCACCGAGTCCCCGCAGGTACAAGATGCCGTGGTGAGGGGCGGTTTCAGGGGCGCCTCAGAGGGCGCTGAGGCCCGAAAAATTTCTCGCGTGCACCTGGTGAACGCGGTCCAGGACCTGCTGGATATGGGTCCCCGGTACCACCGGGGCCTCGTCGAGGGCCCCGGGGTCCGGATCCAGCAGGACGTCGAGCACCGCCGACGTGCCCTCTCGCAGCCCGCTCAGGGCGTAGCCGCCCTCCAGGAGCAGCACGAGACGCCCCCCGCACAGCTCCTCGGCCAGGCCCCGCACGACCCTCGATAGGATGCGAAATCCCTCACCCGAGAGCTGCATGGCGGCCAGGGGATCGTCCCGATGCGCATCGAAGCCGCAGGAGACGATGATCAGATCCGGTCGATAGCTCCGGGCCACGGGGGCGAGGACCCGCTGCGCGACCGCCGTGTACTCCGCATCTCCGCAGCCCGCCGGGAGCGGGACGTTGACGGTGGTGCCGAGCCCGCGGCCCCTCCCGGCCTCGCCGAAGTCGCCGGTTCCGGGGTAGAACGGGAATTGATGGGTCGAGGCGTAGAGGATGCTGGGATCTTCCTCGAAGCTGTGCTGGGTGCCGTTGCCGTGGTGGACGTCCCAATCGAGGATCAGGATCTTGTCCACGCCCTCCTCGGCCTGGGCGGCGCGAGCGGCGATCGCCACGTTGTTGAGCAGGCAGAAGCCCATCGCCCGGTCGTGCTCGGCGTGGTGTCCCGGCGGGCGGATCGCCGCGAGCCCCGTGTCGAGGTCGCGGCGGCACACGGCGCGCACCAGGTCGACGGCGGCGCCGGCGGCCAGCTGGGCCACCTCGAGGCTGTCCGTCCCGAGGTAGGTGTCCGGGTCGAGGCGAACCGGCGCCTGCTGCGCGGCGCGCTCCAGTGCCGCCAGGTGCGAGGGATCGTGGACGCGAAGGATCTCGTCGGGGGTGGCAGCGCGCGGCGCGAGGCGCTGGAGGGAGTCACCGCGCGCGGCGATGGCGTCGCTCACCGCCACGAGCCGCTCGGGGCGTTCGGGGTGGCCCGCGGGTCCCACGTGGTCCCGGTACCGCGGATCTTCGACGATGCCGACGGAGGGCGACCCGGCCATCGCGCAGTAGGGTATCGGAGGCCCCGTCGCCCAGCCTCCTCTCGCCTGATCGCGTCGGACCACGAGCTGTCGACGGAGCTCGCGCGATGCGCTGACCGAGCCGTCGAGCTCTCCTGCGGCGCCTCCGGAGCGAGAGGATCCCGAGGGCCACGATCGAGGAAACGGGTGGATCGGTTCGATTTCGTCGCGATCTCGCGAGGTTCGACGCCGGGGACTATGCTCGATCGCCAGGGCGCGGCTCCTTTCGCGCTTTGGCGATTCACCTCTTCCAACTCACCAGGGCACTCATGGGAGCGGGAGTGACGTTTGGCGTGAGCGCACCGGGTGTCATCGCCGTCACCGGGCTCCATACCTTCATCGGGTCCCAGCTGACCCGCCGACTGGCAGGGCGAGCGGCGGGCGTGCGCGTGATCGGGTTGGATCAACGCCGCCCGATCCGTTTCGCCGAAGGCGCCCGCTTTGCGAAGGTCGACCTGACCCGGCCCACCGCCGACGGAGATCTCGCGGAGGTGCTGGCCGCCGAGCGGGTCGAAGCCGTGGTGCACACCGCGTTCCGCACGGATCCGACGCCGGACCTCGAGCTGGATCACGAGCTCGAGACGATCGGCACCCGGCACGTGATGAACGCCTGCGCCGCAGCGAAGGTGAAGCGGCTGGTCATCGCGTCGAGCACCGAGCTCTACGGTCCTCGACCCGACAACCCCAACTTCCTCACCGAGCGTCATCCGCTGCGCGGCCATCCCCACGCCCATGCGGTGCGCGATCGGATCGAGATGGAGGCGATGCTGGCGGACTGGTCCTCCCGCCACCCGGACGTCGAGGTCACGGTGCTGCGCCACTGCTGGATCTTCGGTCCGAGCTATTGGAGCCGGGTGACGCGCTACTTCGCCCTGCCCGTGCTCGCGGTTCCGCTGGGCTTCGACCCGCTGATGCAGCTCGTCCACGAGGACGACGTGGTGAATGCCTTCGAGCGCGCCGTGCTCCAGTCCTGTCCCGGGATCTACAACGTCGTCGGAAGGGGGGTGCTTCCCGTGTCGACGCTCCTGCGCCTGGCCGGGAAGCAGATCTGGCGCCTGCCGGGTCCCGTGCTCCATCGTCTCACCTACTTCCCTTCCCAGGGGCAGACCGGTGACCCGCCCGACGCGTTCTACGACTATCTCCGCTACCTGTGGGTCGCCGACGGGCAGCGGGGCTGGGAGGCCTTCGGCGAGCCCGTCTACTCGACCCGCGAAGCCTGGATCTCCTTCGTCTCCTCGCGACGCATGCGGCGATACCGGTAGGCCGAGGGGCAGGGCGGCGAACCATGAACGACGACGGCAGCCCGAAGGGAACGACCTCGGTCGAGCTCCTCGACGCGGATCGGGAGTCGGAGCTCGCGGCGGTGCGTGAGGCGCTCGCAGGTCTTCGCCGCGAGATCCAGCTGCGCTTCGGAGCGGCCGAGGTGGCGCAGGCCGATGGGGAGCGCTCAGTCCCGGCGAACGAGCTCTTCTCCGAGCTGCGCCGTCGCCTGTCCACCCTCGGCATGTCCGAACGCTCCGGTGAGGTCGATGAGTTCGGCATGGACGAGATCGTGGTCCGTCGCGCGCGACCCGTCCTCGAGCTCCTCTACGAGCGCTACTGGCGGGTCGATCTCGCCGGTGCGGAGCATCTCCCGGAGAAGGGTCCCTGCCTGCTGGTGGCGAACCGCTCCGGACTCCTGCCCTACGACGGATTGATGATCACCCATGCCGTGGAGCGTCTGCGCTCGCAGTCCGCTCGCCCGCGCTTCTTCGTCGCCGACTGGCTGATGACTCTCCCCTTCGCCCAGCCCTATCTGGCGCGTCTCGGCGGGGTGCGAGCGTGCCGCGAGAATGCGGAGCGCCTGCTCGGGGCCGGGCACTTCGTCGCGGTGTTTCCCGAGGGAGTGAAGGGCGCGGCGAAGGTCTTCCGCGATCGCTACCGGCTCCAGCGCTTCGGTCGCGGTGGCGTGATCCGCCTGGCTCTGGAGACCGGCGTGCCCCTGGTTCCGATCGGGATCGTCGGCGCCGAAGAGGCGCACCCGGTGCTCTTCAAGTGGACGCCTCCCGGGCGACCGCTGCCTTTCGTCCCGGTGACGCCCACGTTCCCGCTCCTCGGTCCCCTCGGTGTCCTGCCGCTGCCGACGAAATGGATGATTCGCATCGGCGCGCCGGTCGACCTGTCCGAGCTCGGCCCCCAGGCCGCACGAGACGAGCTGCTCCTTTCGCGGCTCACCGAGGACTTGCGGGCAGAGATCCAGGCGCTCGTCGACGCCGGCCTTCACGAACGCGAAGGGGTCTGGTCCTAGCAGGCGCCTCAGGCGTGGTCGGCGGTGCGGGGCTCGCTATCCGTCGCGGCGCCGGCGCCGGCATCGGCGTCGGAGAGCTCGAGGCGCTCGAGGGCCTCGGCGACGCGCTCGAGGTTCTCGCTGAGGGCTTCGATGTCCTTGCGGCGCGGCAGGTCGAGGGCGCGGAACACGCGCCCCATCGCGTTCTCGAGGACTCCATCCCACTCGGAGCGCGCATCGTGGAGGGCGTCGCGGATACGCGTCGCCTCGTCCTCGCGGGCCCGAATCGCCTTGCGCACGTTCTTCTGGAGCCCTTCGATTCCATCCGACGCTTCGCCGACGCTCTTCTTGAGAGCGCCGTAGAGGGCGTCGCCGCTGCGCTGGATCAAGTCCGAGAGCAGCGTCTTCGGCACGGCCCGGTTCGATCGCTCGTTGTCGACCAGGATCTGCGAGAGCGTGATGGACGTGATGTCCTCACCGGTCTCGTTGTCGATCACGCGCACGTCTTCGTCGGCTTCCACCAGCTCGGCGATGCCCTTGAGCGTGATGTAACGACTCGTGTCGGTATTGTAGAGCTTGCGGTTGGCGTAGCGCTTGATGAGAACGGGCATCGCGCGGGGGACCTCGCGGGTCTTCGAGGCGGAGAGGGAGGCTAGCTGCGATCTGCCCAGGGTGCGACCGAAGCCCGGCGCCCGGGAGTCATCCCGGGACCCGGGCCGCGGCGCTCAGCCCTGGATCGGGACCCGCTCGACGCGCTTGCGCCGGGCCCGCTTCGGCTCCGGAGCGGGATACGCTGCCTGGGGCGTCTTCGGGGTGGGGCGGACGCCGAGCTCCCACAGGAGTTCGCGAACGCCGAGGAAGGCCCGCAGCACGGCGCGGGCATCCGGGTCGCTTCGCGCCCGGTCCTCCCAGCGGGAGATCTCGGCGTCGAGGGCGTCGGAGAGGGCGCGTGTCAGCGCCGCATCCCGGGGCCCCGAGGCGAGCTCGCCGGCGAGACGTTCGAGCCATTCGGCGGCTCCTGACAGCACGGGGCTGGACCCGGCGGGCGCGCCGCCGACGAGGATCGCGATTGCGTCCAGCAGGGCGCGGAGCGCTTCGAGGGTCTCGGCGGCGGCGTTGCGCGCGTGATGACCCGCGCGGGCGAGAGCCGCCTCCACGCTCTGCGCGGCTTCCGGCCCCTGCTCGGCTCTCGCTTGCGGCGTCGGAGTCACGCTGTCTCTCTCGTAGATTCCGACACGAGTCTTCCGAGGCGTGCCAGGGCTTCCAGATCGTGTGCGTCTTCGTCCAGCTCGGGCACGGCGCGCCAGAAGCGCCTGCGGGATTCGACGCGCGTCCGCAGCGTGCCCAGGGCCGCGGCATCGCGGCGCACCTGGGCAGCGTACCCCTCGGCGCAGTCGATTGCAGCCCGGGCCGCCGCGTCGGCCGGGAACCCCTCGCCCCCTTCGCGCGCGAGCCCGTCGCGCAGCGCCTCGAGATCGCGTGGTGTTGGCTCGATCGCATCGGGCACCGCTCCGTCGGGCCAGAGCCGCACGCGGTTGGCGACGACGCCCTCGAGGCGGATGCCGAAGCCCTCGAGCCGGTCGAGGAACTGGTGTGACTGTGCCACGGACTCCGGTCCCGGTCCGGCAACGAGGACGTACGCCGTCTCCGGTCCTTCGAGGAGCTCGCGCACCGAGAGCGCCCGCCGACGGAAGCCGTCGGACATCCCCTCGAAGGCGAGGAGGAACTCGGAGACGTCCTCGAGGAACCCCATCCCCGTGATCTGCTCGATCATTCCGAACACCCGGTGCGCGCCCCGCTGGAACAGCCGGAATCCGAAGCGACCTGCGGCGAAGGCGGGGTGGATCAACAGCTGAACCAGGCGGCTCTCGAGGAACTCGAGCATGCGCTGCGGTGCCTCGAGGAAGTCGAGGGCGTGCTGGGCTGGCGGGGTGTCCACGACCAGCAGGTCGTACTCCGGCTCCTCACTGAGCTGGAAGACCTTCTCCATCGCCGAGTACTCGACGCTTCCCGCCAGGGCGTCGGAGACGTTCTGGTAGATCGGGTTGCTCATGATGCGGTCGCGCGCGTCGGTGCTCTCGGAAAAGCGCTCGACCAGCTCGTCGAAGGTCCGCTTCATGTCGAGCATGACCGCGGAGAGCGACCCCTCGGGAGGGACGCCGAGGCGGCCCAGGGCCTCGCGCGGCAGGGCGCGGGGCTCGTTGCCGAGCTCCTCGATGCCGAGGGCATCGGCGAGGCGCCGAGCCGGGTCGATGGTGAGGACCAGGGTACGCCGACCGGCCCTCGCCGCCTCGAGGGCCAGCGCCGCGGAGATCGTGGTCTTTCCCACGCCGCCGCATCCGACGCAGACGACGATGCGTCGCTCGAAGAGAGTCCGGGCGTCGACGCTCACACCGTCTCTCCGAGGGGCTCGGCGACTGTGGCGCGGGCCAGGCGCTCGAGGTCGTCGGCGTCTCGAACGCCGAAGGTGAGGTAGGGGAGGGTGACGGTCGGCAGCTTCGTGTGCTGTTGGATCTCGGCCAGGTAGCGCTGGTTGAGCATCCAACGCGCGCGCAGGTAGCGCACACAGCGAGCGAGCACCGTCGGCGCCGGAAGCGATTCGAAGCGGAGTGAGTCGGGGAGGCGCGCGAGGTGGGCGTCCAGATCGCCGAGATCCGTGGAGAAGGGGAGATCGTGAACGGCGTTCACGATCACGCGGTCGACGTGGATCGAGAGCTCGTCCCGGACGCGTCGAACGAGAGCGACGGTCTCGCGGGTGGGCAGCTCCTCGGCGAGGGCGACCGGGATCAGCACCGTGCGCTCCGGGTCGGCGATCATCTCCTCGACCGCCAGCGTGTGCTGCCGCAGTGGGCCGGCGCGAACCGCGGCCGCGACGACCCGGGGGACGTCGAGGAAGGTCATGCCATGTCCCGTCGCCGGCGCGTCGACGATGATCAGGTCGTACTTCGGCCGCCCGTTCCCGACCATCTGCTCCAGGTGCCAGACCTTCCCCAGGGTGATCAGGTCGCGCCAGCCGGGCGAGGCGCCCATCAGCTGGCGAAAGCCCCGGTTCTGGAGCACCCGGGCCACGAGGCCCGGCATTCCGATCTGGAGGCCGAGGTACTCAGAGAGGGCCGCGAAGGGGTCGATTCGCATGACCCAGATCCCGGGCACGATCTCCCGCTCCTCGTAGCCCACCTCCGGGGCCGAGGGGTCGAGCAGGCGGGGCACCTGGGCATCGCGCCCCACCTCGGTGACGAGGACGCGGCGCCCGCGGTCGGCGGCGGCCCGGGCGAGGGCGGCCGCGACGGTGGTCTTTCCGGTGCCCCCCTTGCCGGTCACGATCGCCAGCCGCCGATCGAGCAGCGGCAGATCGCCTTTCGCTTGAGCCAAGGAAGCCCTCCTGGGACACCTCGGCGGCACCTCATCCGCTCAAGCAACGCGCCGGCGACTCCGAAACGAGCGGAAAGGGCAACCGATAGGGCCGATCCGCCCGTCGCGCACGGTGAGCGGGAATCGGGCCGGACAGGGGTACCGTAGCGTGATCGTCACCTGCGAGCGGTGCACGACGCAGTTCCAGCTGGACGATTCGCGGATTCCGCCTGGCGGGGTCCGGGTGCGGTGCTCCCGCTGCAGGCACGCCTTCGAGATCGCGCTGCCGGGCCCGGAGCTCGCGGTGCCGGATCTGGCCGGCAGGGATCTCGACGACACCATCCCCGACATCCCGGAGCCCTTCGATCCTCCCGGCGAGCCGGAGGAGCCGGTGGGGGCCGAGGCCCTCGCCGAGGAGGAGCAGACCGCCCCGTCTCCCGTCTCTGCGGCTCTCCCGGATGCGGAGCCCGCAGCCTACGCCGCGCCGGCGGCGCCCGAGCCGGAGCCCGTGTTCGGGTCCGCGGACTTCGAGGCCGACGCGGCCGAGCCCGCCGACGATCTTCGGATTGGATTCGAGGAGCCGAACACCGGCACCGGGGTGTTCCTGGGAGATCCCCAGGGGGACACGGAGGCCGACGAGGAGAGCGACTGGGAGTTCAACGAGGACCTGCCGCGACCCGACGGGTCCGGCGCCACCGATCTGTCGGCCGCGGCAGCCGCAACCGACGTCGTGGACGAATTCCTCGGCTCGGACTCGGAATCCGTCGGAGGCTCGGACTCTCCCTTCGGCGACGGTCTCGCCGAGGGGCCGGGGGAGCCCGGCGGCTTCGACCTGGCCGAAATCCGCGAGGAGGCCTCCGAGTCGCTCTCCCTGGCGGACGAGCCCGACGAGGAGGCGGATGCCGGCCCTGCCCTCGAAGTCCCGAGCGTCCCGGACGCTCCGGAGTCGCCCGATGCTGAAGCCGAGGGCGCTTCGGACGAGCTCGGGAGTCTGGACGACTGGGATCTCTTCTCCGGAGGCGACGACGCGAGTCAGACCGCGTCGGGCCCGGCCGTGCACCTGCCCCTGGTTTCGTCGGACGAGCTGTCGCCCCAGCAGGCGGAAGACCTGTCCCGCTGGAATCGTTGGATTTCGGGCACGGGAGTGGTCGTCGGCTGGGGGGTCGTGGCGCTCCTGTTCGTCTACGGCGTGACCGGGGCGTTCCTGAGCACCGAGAGCGAGGCGCCGGCTCGAACGAAGCTCGACGGAGATCTGGAGATCGTCGAGGCCGACGGGGTCTGGATCGACAATGCGGTCGCGGGCTCGATCTACGTGATCTCAGGCCAGCTGCGCAATGCCGGTGCAGGCCGTGCCGAGCCCCCGGCGTTGGTCGTCGAGGTGCTCGATGCCGAGGGCCGGATGGTCGCCGGAGCTGCGCCTTTGGAGGCGCCCCGCAGCCGGCGCGAGCTTCGAGAGCGGTCTCTGTCGAAGCGCAGCCCGGGGCCGCCGCCGGGAGCCGGTGGGGCCCTCGCGTCCGGCGCCGTGGTTCCCTTCGAGGCCGTGGTCGGCTCCCTGCCCGCGGGCGCCCACTCCTACCGGGTGGTGACGGCGCCTCCCGCGCGGCGGCGCGCTGCACCGGGATCGCCCGCGCTGCCTCCCGCCCCCGGGATCGAGGCGGAGGCTCCCGCGATGGTCGCCGAGCGTGAGTCGGCGCCGTCGGAGAACGCCCCTGAAGCGCCTGGTGAAGAGGCTCCGAGCGTCGCACCTCCCGCCGCGCCCCTCCCCTGAATCGAGGAGAGCCAGCACCCGGGGACCGCGAGGGAGCTGGCACGCGGATCCGGTCAGCGGGGCGGCTCGCCGCCCTCCGCGACCTCTTCCTTCTTCGGCGTCACGTCGACCTCGTCCTCGCCCGAGATCCCGGACTTGAAGTTGCGGATGGCCTTCCCGACACCGGAGCCGAGCTCCGGGAGCCGGCGTGCCCCGAATAGGACGATCACGATGCCGAGCACGATCAGCAGCTCGGTGGTTCCGATTCCGAACATTCGATCTCCCTGAACGCGAGAGGGTCGCTCTCGCGTAGCGATGGGTCAAGGCGCGGTCGCAGAGAGCTCCCGCTCGATGACCCGCTCGAAGGCACTCATCGGCTGGGCGCCCGAGAGCTGGACGCCATTGATGAAGAAGGCGGGGGTGCCGCTGATCCCCGCCCCGCGCGCCGCGGCAACGTCTGCGTCTACCCGCTCGGCCGCCGCATCCGAGGCGATGCACACGTCGTAGGCGTCCGGGTCTGCGCCGATCTCCTCCGCGAGCTGCCGCAGGTCCGAATCCGCCAGCTGCCGGGGATCCGCGAAGATCGCGTCGTGGAACTCCCAGAACCGCCCCTGCTCTTCGAGGCAGACCGCCGCTATGGCGGCGGGCCGCGCGCGCGAGTGGATGTTCTCCAGGGGGAGGTGCCGGAATACGAGGCGTACCTCCTCCGGATAGCGCTCGTGTATTTCGGCGAGGGTCGGCAGCACCTTCTGGCAGAAGGGGCACTGGAAATCGCTGAACTCGACGATCGTGACGGGGGCGTCCGCCGGGCCCCGTGCGGGTCCAACGGCTGCCATCTGGATGCGCGGTGGCTCGAGCAGGATCCTCACGTCGGCGGTGCGAACCCACTCCGCGATCGCGTTTTGCTGGCTCTTCAGCTGGAGATGACCGCGGATGCGCGGCTTCAGCTCCTCGAGATTCTCGTCGACGAGGTGCTCTTTGTTCTCCTCGAAGAAGGCCTCGATGTCTGCGTCCTGGATCTCGCTGCGGGTCGACGCCAGGAGCTCCTCGGTGGTCACGCCCCGCCGTTGCGCCTCGCGCTCGATCACCCGCTGCTCGATCAGCGGGTCGAGGGATCGCATGCGTACCTCGTAGACCCGCGCCGGATCGAGCCCCTCGGTTCGCTCCTGGAACAGCTGCTCCTTGACCCAGTCGTCGAGCTCCTCGAGGGTGATGGCGATGTCTCCATCGCTCGCGATCGTGGGCGAGGGGGCTTCGCCGCTCCAGGTCGCGCATCCGATGGCGAGAGAGGTCGCGGCCGCGAGGATGAACCTGCCCATGCGTGCTCCGTTCGGTGGCTGGGATCGGGTAGGGGGAACGGCGGGGACGCCGTCGGTCAGCGGGGCGACGCCTCGAGAGCGATGGCGTCGGCCAGGAAGTCCCACATCGGATCGAGAGGGGCCTCGGCTGCGTCTCTCCCGTTGGCGAGCCAGCGCTGCTCCACGCCCTCGCCGGCTGCTGTGGAGAGTGCCAGAGCGGCTTCGCGTGGGATCCGCGGGCTGCCCTCGGTGTGGATGAGGAGCAGGGGGCGCGGCGAGAAGCGACCCACGTAGGTCCCGGGATCGAGGGCCGGCGGGGCGAGGCCCGCGCCGGCGCCGGCGAGTGCGGCGGCGCAGGGCCGCGGATCCAGCCCGCAGAAGATCGAGCCGATCAGGGCTCCCAGGCCGAGTCCCGCATAGGCGATGCGATCCCGGTCGATCTCGTCCAGCGTGCACAGGGCATCGAGCGCGCGCTCCAGATCGATGACGGCCTGGCGGAGGAGCTCGAAGCGCAGCGCGTCGGCGGAGGCCAGCGTACCCGGCTCGAAGGGGGTGCCGACCAGGGCCGCGAGCTTGGGATCGGCGCGGGAGCCGTGGAGGGGGAGGTCGATGCTCGCGATGGCGGCGCCGCGTTCGGCCCAGCGCGCTCCGAGCGCCGGGGCGGATGCGCAGCCGCCCTCGGGCTGGAGGAGCACGAGGGGGCATTCGCCCTCCGGGCGCATGGGCAGCCAGAGCCGTCCGACGGCCCGGTCCCCGCGGCTCGAGTACTCGAAGACCAGCGCGCGCAGTCCCGGGTTGTGCTCCGGAGGCGCGATGCGTCGCGTCCAGAGGGCGAGCGATTCGCGATAGCCGGAGAGACGCAGCTCTTCCATCGGGTCGGAGCTTAGCCCGAGCGGACTCCGGCGGCGGGTTCGAGAGACGGGCGCGTTCCGCGACGCGCCCGTCTCTCAGCCTGCGAGGAGAAGCTTGCGGGCTCGGTACAGGTTCGACTTGATCGCGTCTTCGCTCTTCTGGAGCGAGGCGGCGATGTCGGTGATGGACTGGTGCTCCAGGTGATGGAGGCGGAACAGGCGCTGCTGCTCACCGCTGAGGCGGCGGCGCGCCACGTCTTCGAGCCTCAGGAGCCGCTCATGGCACTCGTAGAGATCGTGGGGGCTGGCCAGGGGCTCGATCATGGGGTCCCAGGGATCGGCGGAATCGGGCTCTTCGACGCCCAGGGGCACCGTGGGGTGCTGCTTGCGCTTGAAGCGGTTTGCGACGGTGCGGCGGGCGATCCCGAGGACCCAGGCCGCAAACGGGGACTCGCCCCGGAAGGACGCGAGAGAGGAGAAGACGGCGATGAAGGTGTCCTGGACCGCCTCTTCCATGTCCGCGGGGTTGTCGAGCCGCTTGCGGATGAACCCGGCAACCCGGGGCAGATAGCGCTCGTAGAGCATCTCGAAGGCGGCTTCGTCGCCCGAGAGGATCCGCTGAACGAGAGCGGCCTCCGGGCTCGAGCCGGCTCCGCTCGAAGATCTCTCGACCTGCTCCAGCGTTCTCTGCTCGACCGCTCCCGGTCGCGTCCCAGCTTCATCCGACATCGCGCAGCTCCCGTCCCAGGGGGGGCTCCGATCACGAGGGTGACTGGGAGCCTCCAACTGGGGGAGTGGCCGCGTTCCGTCCGGAGGTGTCGAAAAATGTCACTCGGTGACGAAAAAAGTCACCGCGCCGCGGTTCCGGCCCCGCCGGGCGCCCGCGGTACCCCGCCCGTCGCTAGTCGAATTCAGCCCGCTCGGCGGACGTGAGGTCGAGGTCGGCGTCGCTGAGCCCGGTTCGGAAGCTTGCGGGGCGCGCGTCCAGTGCTTCTCCCTCGCCCGCCGGCGGGGGGGGGGCGGAGGAGGCGAGGGCGGGGCCGTCGGCGTCGTCGGCCTCGAGCAGGAGATCCGGGCCGGCTCCGTTCTGGAGGCCGCGGTAGCGGACGAGCTGGAGCCACTCTGCGCCGACCGCCGCCGTCGCCGCCCGGACCTCGCCGCCAAAGCCCGAACAGACCAGCACGGCCCGGATCGGCAGCTCGGGCCGGACGCCCAGGCTGGGGGCGAGCTTGAGCCAGTCCGCCAGCCGGGGTTCGAGCCAGCGGCGTTGGGCCAGCAGGCGACCCACGCGCATGAGTGCGTCGTCGGCTTCACCGACGGAGACGATGACGGCGGCTCCGTCCTCGTCGACGCCGACCAGGTCGATGCGGGACTCCTCGGCGAGGAGTCCCTCCGCGAGGCGCCGGAAGCCGGCCACCTGCTGGTGCAGGCCGCCCGCGACGGCGTTCAGGAGCTGGGGGCGAGGCGGGGCCTCGCTCGGGCGGAGCTCAGACAATGGCGCTCTTCCGTGCATCCTCCAGCAACAGCTGGGCTACGTCGCGGAGCGCGCGCGCGGCCGGCGATTGGGGGTGCTCGAGCCCGATCGGACGCCGCGCGACGATCGCCCGGTAGACGTGCAGGTCGTCGACGAGGAGTCCATAGCTTACCGGCGTCCGGTCCAGGTGTCGCGACGCGACGTCGGCCAGCTGGCCGAAGGCGCGCTCGGCGTCGGCGATGCGGCGGGCGCCGTGGATGGTGACGCCCACGCAGGCGTCACGATTGCTGCATAGGAGGAACTTCGCGTGGGCGTAGGTGTCCATCAGATCTCGTCGGTCCACCGTCGAGAAGAGCAGGAACCAACGCAGGAGCGTGCTCTCCGGGCCGGCGGGCCGCAGCCATTCCGGGGGCAGACAGACCAGCACGATGCCGCCATCGCGGGCATCTGCGGCGCGCGCCACGGCGATGTCGAGGGCTGCACAGTGGAGGGTGGCGATGTCGTCTGCGGGAGTGTGGACGACTTCGGTGCCGAGGGGGCCCCTGCCGGCTTCGGGCCAGAGGAGCGTCGTGTCCGGGGAGAGCCTCGTGACGAGCGAGACGCGTCCGCCGAGCCGCGCGACCTCCACCGCCAGGTTCCATACCAGGGCCGCGCGGACCACGTCGCGATCGGCGACGGGAAGGGCCAGCAGGGGAAGCGCCGCCGGGAGCTCCGCGCCGCGCCCCGCGGTGTCCATCGGACCCGGTGCCGCTCTCACCTCGTCCGAGTCGCTCTCGGGCTCGGGGAGGAAGTAGTGGAGGACGTCGCCGAGGTCGCGAGGCAATTCTCTACCGGACCACCAGCACGGAGTTGCGGCCCCCGACGGCGGTCGTCTCCACCTCGGGGTTGTCCGGGTCTTCGCGCCACTCCCCGTCGACGACGTAGCGGTACTCGTAGCGGCCCGGTGCGAGCTGGAGGATCTTCGTCCAGACCCGGTCGCCGCCCTCGGCCTCGATGAGGGAGCGCACTCCCTTGTCGGGCACCCAGCCGTTGAAGTCGCCGGCGATGCGCACGTCGCTCGCCCGTTCGTCACGGAAGCGCACGACGACCTCGCGAGGGTCGACCACGCTGTCCCTGCTCTCCGCCTCGAGGGCCGGGGGCGTCGCCTCCACCTCGACGGCCAGGGCGGAGTAGTCGAGGGTGCCGTTCGCGGTGCGGGCGAAGAAGTTGATGGGCGTTCCGCGCCGCGCGGCCTCTCGCAGCTTGACGTTCTGCCGGATCACGGTGTCGAAGCAGAGGTCCTTGAACATCTCCCGCACCTCGGAGAGCGTCTCACGCGCGTAGCGCGTGCGACCGTCGTAGAGCGTGGGCAGGATGCGGACCTCGACCTCGTGGCCGATGCGCTCCGAGAGGAGGGCGATCGTCTCCAGCAGCTTCTGGACGCCGTGGATGGCGAAGTAGCTCATCTCCAGGGGGACGATCACCTCGCGGGCCGCTCGGAGTGCGTTGAAGGTGAGGAGCCCGACGTTCGGCGGGCAATCGATCAGCACGTAGTCGAAGAACTCGGTGACGGTCTCGAGGGCCCGGGCCAATCGATCGGTCCGTGACTCGACGGGCTCGGCGGAGAGCTTCTGCTCCAGCGCGGAGAGCACGATCCCCGACGGTGCTACGAAGAGGTGCTCGCGGGATTCGATGCAGACGTCGATCAGTCGCGCTGCGCTGGCCGGGTCCGACAACACCTCGTAGAGGTTCTCTTCGACCGTCTCCGGGTCGACGCCCAGGGCCAGGGTGGCGTGGGCCTGGGGATCCATGTCGACGACGAGTACGCGGGCCCCATCGGCGTTCAGGCATCCGGCCAGGTTCGTGGTGGTCGTGGTCTTACCGCACCCACCCTTCTGGTTCACGATCGCGATGACACGCATGACGTCCCCTCACCCCCCACGCGGCAGCGGAGTCCGTGTGCGGCGGATCTTCTGCCGCCTCACCCGATCCCGCTCCGTGATTCGTTCGTTTCGACGCCGGCTGCACAGCCCGGAGTCCTCCTCCGGATGGCCCTACCCATCAACTGGTGTGGCCCGGCACCGTCAGTCCGGCTCCGAGCGCGGCGGGGGGAATCTTCGCGGTCCGACGCGTCGCGCGTTTCCACGCCTCGACCTCTCGCTGGAAGCGCGCGACCTCGAAGACCCATTCCTGGCCCGAGAGGGCGTCGAAGGCGGCGCCCTCCCTGAATGCGAGGACCACGTCTCCGGTCGCTACCAGCACGAGCTCGGATAGCGGCTTGTGCACCGTAGGGAGGAGCCTTCGGAGCGCTCCGATCGACTTCCGGATGCGCTGGACCGAGACCCCGGCGTCGATCAGTCGCTTCGCCGCCTTCAGGGCCACGAGGTCCTCGAAGGTGTAGCGGCCGTGGCCTCCCGGCGTCTGGGCGCTGGGCCGCACGAGGTCGGTCTGGGCCCAGTACTGGAGCTGGCGGCGGGAGACCCGGACGATCTGCACGATGTCGCCGGCGCGGAAGAGCTCGCGCAGCGCGCGAGCCGATCCCCCGCGGGCCGGGCCCGTGCTTGCCGGGCTGGCCTCCACCTCTCTCGCCATCGGGTCCGCGGAATGATCGCGGGACATGCCCGTAGATGACCCCCATCACCACTGGACGGGCGGAGCGTAGGACCGGATTCGCGGCGGAGTCAACCCAATCGGCTCGAATATTGTTGGAATCGCGGGAAAATATTGAAAACAAACGAAGTTATGGGCAAGCCCCGCGACGCCGGTCCGGGGCTGCGATAGGCTGGATTCGATGCGTCAGCCGTCTCAGGGCAGATCGCCCCGGGACCCGCTGCCGGAGGCCAACGCGAAGGACGAGGGCGTCGACGACGCCAGCCTGCCGAGCGCCGAGGAATCCGCGGAGCGACTCTGGGTCGAGGGCGAGGGCAAGCGGCGCCCCTTCATGCGGGGCATCGTGATCCACTCGCTGATGGCGCGTGGGGTCCGCTTCGAGGAGGCGAGCCGCACCGCCAACGAGGTGCGCCGACGCCTGCGACCCCACGGCGTGATCGGCAAGCCCGAGATCCTGGCCGAGGTGCGCAAGATCCTCGGAGACGAGCCGTTCCGGGGGGATCGGCACCTGCCTCTCCCTCCGGACATCACCATTCGAGACCGGGCTCGCGCGCGGCCCTTCTCGAAGGGCGTGCTCTCCCAGTCGCTGCTGGCGGCGGCCCTGGATCCGAACGACGCCTTCGACGTCGCCCGGGAGATCGAGCGAACGCTGATCCAGCGCGGCGCCCGGGACGTGAGCCGTCGGGACCTGCGCGGTCTGACCTACGAGACCCTGACCCGCACCATGGGGCCCGAGGCCGCCGAGCGCTATCTGCTCTGGCGGCGGCGCGGCGAGCCCCATCGTCCGGTCATCCTGCTGCTCGGGGGCGCCGCCGGCGTCGGCAAGAGCTCGCTGGCCCTGGAGGTGGCCCATCGCCTGGGGATCGGGCGCGTGCTCTCCTCGGATTCGGTGCGTCAGATCATGCGCCTGACCCTGTCGCCGGAGATCGCCCCGGCGCTCCACGGCTCGTCCTACGACGCCTACAAGCTCCTCCCCCCCGACGCCTTGGGAGACGATCCCGTCATCGAGGGCTTCCGGGCCCAGACGAACATCGTCTCCGTCGGCATCCGGGCCTCCATGGATCGGGCGGTGTCGGAGAATGCGAGCACGGTGATCGATGGGGTGTCGGTCCTGCCCGGTGCGATCGATCCGGTCGCCTACGAGGGGCTCGCGGACATCGTCTTCCTCGTCGTCGCCACCCTGGATCCCGAGATCTACGCCATGCGGATCGCAGAGCGCGCGGAGGATCAGTCCCACCGACCGGCCCACCACTCCCTCGAGAACCTCGACGAGATCCTGCGCATCCAGGACTACTTCCTCGACGCCGCGGAGCGGCACGACGTTCCCATCGTGGACAATGAGTCCTTCGACCGGGCCGTGCTCTTCATCATTCGTCACGTGACCGAGACCCTTCGCAAGCGCTGGGCCCTGGATGCGGACGATCTCGTCTAGGCAGGGGACGCGACCGGCCGCCGCGCGCCGACCCGCCCGTCGCTCCAATCGAGCCGACCCGCGGATCCTTGCGCTCCTGGCCGTGCTCCTCGGGACTCAGGGCTGCGGGACCCTGAGCGTCGCCGAGGAGCGCCAGCTCGGTCAGCAAGCCGTCCAGGAGATCGAGGGAGACCTCGAGCTCATCCACGACGCCGAGATCGTGGGCTACGTGGAGCGGCTGGGGCGCGAGATGGTCGCCGCCGCCGGTCCGCAGCCCTTTCGCTACCGCTTCGCGGTCGTGAACGACTCTGCACTCAACGCCTTCGCGCTGCCCGGCGGCTCCATCTACGTGAACACCGGGACGATTCTGGCAGCCGCCGACATGAGCGAGCTCGCCGGTGTCCTGGCCCACGAGGTGGGACACGTATCACTTCGCCACGTCGCCCGGACCTACAACCGGCAGCGCAACACCGGGTACGTGTACCAGGCCGGCACCGTGGCCCTCGACGTCCTCCTGGGTGGTGCTGCCGCCGCTGGTGGCGAGATGGTGGGAGGTGTCGCTGCCAAGGCCTACCTCACGAGCTACTCCCGCGAGGCGGAGGAGGAGGCCGACCGCTTCGCCATCGCCGTCCTGCCCAAGGCGGGAATCGACCCCCACGGGCTCGTGCGCTTCTTCGAGAGGCTGCGCGAACAGGGAGGGAGCGGGAGTCTCACCTTCCTCTCGAGCCATCCGGCCACCGTCGACCGGATCGCCAAGACGTCGGCGGCGATCGCGGCGGCGAGGCCCCCCGCCGGTCTGCGCCGCGAAGATGGGGAGCTCGACGCGGTGCAGCGGCGCATTCGCCGCCTCGAGCGCAGCGGCGGCGGCTGATCCCGGCCTCCCTCCCTCGGCCCGAGTTCCTCCCGAGCGGCGGGTGGTATGCTGAGGCGGGGTGAATCGGAAGGGTCTCACGTGGTGAAGCAGGTCCTCGTTGCTTTGCTCGCGAACCTGAGCCTGCCCCTGCTGGCGTCGCGAGCTCCCGAGGCGCGCCGACCCGGCTCCCCCTGAAGCGCGTACGCACTCCGCGTCGCTACGACGGAGAGGTCGATGAATCCCACCCCCCCCGCCCCGACCACGCTCGGCGCCCTGCGCGCCTCGGGCTACACCCCGCGAAGCGTGCGCGAGGAGCTGCGCGACAACCTGCTCGACCGGCTGCGCGGGGGCAAGCACGTCTTCGACGGCATCCTGGGCTACGACGAGACCGTCGTGCCGGCCGTCGAGAACGCGCTGCTGTGTGGGCACGACCTGATCTTTCTCGGGGAGCGCGGCCAGGCGAAGACTCGGATGATCCGGCAGTTCACGTCGCTGCTCGACGAATGGCTCCCGGTGGTCGACGGGGCCGAGATCTTCGACGATCCGATGGACCCGATCACCGCCTTCGGTCGCGAGCGGGTGGCGGAGCGCGGCGACGATTGCGAGGTCGCCTGGGTCCATCGCGACGAGCGCTACGTCGAGAAGCTGGCGACGCCGGACGTCTCGATCGCGGATCTGATCGGAGACGTCGACCCGGTGAAGGTCGCCGCGGGCCGTTCGCTCGCGGACGAGCACACCATCCACTTCGGGCTGCTTCCGCGCACCCACCGCGGGATCTTCTGCATCAACGAGCTCCCCGACCTGACGGAGAAGGTGCAGGTGGGCCTGTTCAACGTGATGGAGGAGCGCGACGTTCAGGTGAAGGGCTATCGGGTGCGACTGCCGTTGGACGTCTTCGTCGTCGCGAGTGCGAATCCCGAGGACTACACGAGTCGCGGCCGGATCATCACGCCGCTGAAGGACCGCTACAAGGCGCAGATCCGCACCCATTACCCGAGGGAGCGCGGTCTCGAGCTCGACATCGTGCGCCGCGAGGCGGGGCTCCCGGTGGCGCCGGGCGTCCGCACCTTCGTCCCTCCCTTCATGGAGGAGATCGTCGGGGAGATCACCTTCCAGGCCAGGCAAAGCCCGGACATCAACCAGGCATCCGGGGTCTCGGTGCGCATGTCGATCGCGAACTACGAGACCCTCGCCGCCAATGCGGTGCGCCGGGCCCTTCGCTCGGGCGAGAGCGAGGCCGTCCCCCGGATCTCGGACCTCGATGCGCTCCAGTCCTCGACGAGCGGGAAGATCGAGCTCGAGTACGCCGGGGGAGAGCGCAGCGAAGCGGAGATCGTGCGCGACCTGGTCCGGCGCGCCACGAAGGTCGTCTTCGACGAGCACTGCTCGGTGGATGCCCTGGCGGCGGTGGTCGAGGCCTTCGATCACGGCTGGAACGTCGAGGTCTCTGCTGCGATGCCCTCGCCCGAGGTGCTCGCCGGACTCGAACAGCTCGAAGGGCTGCGCGACGCGGCGGAGGGCCTGGCCGGCGGAAGCTCCCCCGCCCGCCTGGCCGCGGCCCTCGAGTTCCTGCTGGAGGGGCTCCATCTCTCGAACCGTCTCAACAAGACGCAGCGCGAGCGCGCGGCGCGCTACGGGCCGGCGTGAGGACGGCGGTCTACAGCCGCTGGGACGGCAGCCAGGAGGAGTTCGCCCTCGACGCGGACCGGGCGCTCGAGGCCCTGTCGGACCTGATGATGGAGGGCCTCAGCGCAGCCGAGGCGCTCGAGTGGATGCGACGGTCCGGCTTCGAGCTCGCGGGCCTCGACTTCCGCGTGATGGGTCAGGACGAGCTCCTCGGGGAGCTGCGTGACGAGATCCGCGCCCTGGAGCAGCGCTACAACCTCGATCGCGCCGACGAGGAGCTGCGCCAGCGCCTCCAGGACATCCTGGACCGCGAGCAGGACGCGCTGCGCGTGGGTCACGGCTACGAGTCGTCCCGCATGAACGAGTTCCAGGAGCGCCGGCACGCCGAGACCCCGCGCCTCTCCGACGCCATCGAACGCTTTCGGGACTACGAGTTCGAGGATGAGGAAGCCGGTCGGGACTT
>CALDCK010000048.1 GCA_937937315.1 uncultured bacterium | reverse complement strand
GCCGCGACGGGTTCCGGCTGCGGAGAGGGACGCGGGGGTCAAACGACGGGGGGCGTCGGCCGATGATGAGAAGCATGTCCAGACGGCTCGAACACGCACCTGCGGCGATCCTGGTCTTCGCCCTGGCCCTCCCTCTCCTCGACGGCTGTGCCGGCCCCGGTCCGGGGGCGCCCCAGAACCCGATCGAGGCCCACCTGGAGGCCGGTCGCTACCTCGATGCGGCCCGCGAGGCGGAGAGTGCCGTGCGGCGTGACCCGGAGAACGCTTCGCTTCGCCTGCTTGCCGGGCGGGCCCATGCGGGCGCGGGAAACTTCAACCGCGCCATCGACCAGCTCGAGCTGGCTCACCAGCTCGCCCCCGACGACGCCGAGATCTCCATCCTCCTGGGCGAGATCGAGCAGCAGCGGGAGAACGTGGCCGACGCCTACGTTGCATTCCGGCGGGCGACCCGCCTCGCGCCGGGAGACATCCGCGCCTGGTCCGGCCTGGCCCTGTCGGCCGAGGCCCTGGGCTTCGAGGGCGAGGCGGTGGAGGCCTACGCGCGCTGGGCAGAGCTCGAACGCGAGCAGGGTCTCGTACCCTGAGGACCGCAGAGCCCGACCCCCGGCGGGCCTGATCGGACCGGGTGCCTTGGACCCGTTCCTTCCAGAGTGCGCGACGGTGCCCCGGCGGCGAAGGCTTCGGACCGCGCGGGCCGAGCGGAGTCGAGCCGGGCTCCGAGCCCGACCGCCCTCCCCGGGGCTTCGCTAGGAGACGACCTCGACCTCGACGGGAGGCTTGGCCCCCAGGGCCTCCACCACGTAGCGGGAGATCGCGTTGCGCTGGGTCGTCGGCAACCCGTGGAAGATGATGCCGACGTCGGGAAGGAGCTGGTAGGCGGTCTCCACCTCACAGCGGATCTCCCCCTCCCGGGGCAGCGCGAAGATCATCTCGAAGTGGGCGCCGAGCATCAGGGGCTCGGGGCTGCGCAGCAGACAGCCGTTCTCCGAAATCGAGAGCATGGTGCCCCACCATTCGCGGCCGTCCTGGAGGCAGCACGCCGGGAGATGGACCGGTACCCGCGGCGTCGAGCGGGGCGCCTCCTCCATCACCTGCTGGATCAGGCGGTAGAGCTCGTGCATGCCCGCCGGACGTCGGATCGCTCCCACGATGCGGGAGTCCGCACCCGTGACCCCGTGTCGTCCGGTCAGCACCACGATGGGCAGACCGTCGGACTCATCCGGGATCTCGGCGAGCTGACGCTCGTCCACGATGCGGATGGCGGGACGCAGGTTCTCCGCCTCCGCCGCGACCGACTCGAACTCCTCGGGCAACAAGATGGCGTAGCCCAGCTTGGCGAGGATCGGACGTGTCATGGTCGCGTACGCCTCGGGCGGTGCATGGCTCACGATGATGCGGTGCGGCAGGTCTCCCATACCCGCACGTTTCGGCAGAGCGGCGCCGGGAATTGAGCCCCGACTGCCTTCGGCGGAGAAAGGGGGGTACCCTCCCGCCGTGACTGCGAACCCGGAGCTCGCGACCTTCCTGATCGGGCGCCGCGTCCAGATCGAGTCGCGGATGGCCGCTCGCCTGGGCCCGGCGGCGCCGGCGCCCGGCGCCCCCGAGGCCGAGGCCCTGCGTCGCTTCCGCTCCTTCGCCGCCTCGGCCCTGCGCCGCGGCGTGGCCGCGGAGCCAGCCCTGGACGGCCTCAAGGCCAACGAGCGGCGGATCGCGGCCCTGCTCGACGCCTGGGCCGCGGCAGCCACCGAGGTCGCCGGCGACGGCGGCGACACCCTGCGCGACGCCCTCGCCCCCCTCCTCCAGCGCTTCCGGACCTCCCTCACTCGGACCGGCGCCGGCCGGCGAGCCCGGGGAGCCCCTCGCGCACGCCGCCGGGCCGTGATGGCGGCGATCGACCGGGTCGCGGACGCATTCCTCGCCCTCGATGCCGAGGAGGGTCGGGTGGTGGACGCGAACCCAGCCGCCGGAGCCCTGCTGGGCGTGCCCCGGGACACCCTGCTGGGGGTGGACGTCCTCCAGTTCGTCCCAGAGCCGCTGCGAGAGGGCTGGTGGACGGAGCTCGATGCCATGACCGAGGGCGCCGAGCCTCGCCGCTTCCACTCGCGACTGCGGGGCGTCGGAGGATGCGAGATCGCAGTGGAGTGCAGCGTGACGCGCTTCACCTCGCGCGGACGCCCCCTGGCCCTGGTCCTGGCGCGCCCCACGGCCTGATCCGGGTCCGGGCCGGCCCCTCTCTTCGGGGATCAGCCCGCCAGCTCGTCTCGAAGGAATCGGACCGTGCGCCCCCAGGCCTCGGCCGCCTCCTCGGGTCGAAAGGCGTCGGGCCGGGTGTCGTTCAGGAAGGCGTGGCCGACGTCCGGGTAGACCACGACCTCTGCCGGGGGAGTCGCCGCCGCGAGGCGGGCCTCGAGGGCCTTCACGTCGTCCAGGGGGACGAACTCGTCCCGGTCGCCGAAGAAGGCCAGCAGCGGGCAGCTCAGATCCGGTGCGTAGTCGAGGGGCTCCTTCGGCTTGAGAGCCGGATCGAGGCCCGCCTCGTCGAAGAGGATGCCGTGGCCGTAGGAGAGCAGGCCGTAGAAGGGAACGCTGGCCGAGAGGTCGCGGCAGGCGCAGGCCGCCATCAACGCGTACATGCCCCCCATGCAGAACCCGATCACGCCCACCTTTCTCCCCGCCGCCGGGCCGCTGCGGAGGAAGTCGATCCCGGCCTGGAGATCCGCGAGGGCCTGGGGATCGGAGACGGCCCGCATCCATGCCCCGGGGTTCTCGATCTTCACCTCGCTCTCGCGGCGGTAGAGGTCGATCGCCAGCACTGCGAAGCCCTCGGAGGCCAGACGGCGCGCCAGGTCCCGGGCGTGGTCCGAGAGGCCCCACACGTCGTGGATCAGCACCACCCCGGGGCACGCCGCATCCGTCGGCTGTGCCAGGTATCCCAGATCCGTGGACGACTCCTTCATCCTGCCTCCCTCGGCCCCGGCGCCGGTCCGCTCAATTCCGGGCCTCGTCGGGTCGATGATAGGGGCATTCGCCGGAAGGGAACCCCATGGGCCGCATCATCGGACTCGTCATCATCGTCGCCGCGATCTATGTCGCCGCCACCACCTATCTGGGCGAGGGCGGCGACCCCTCGGAGCCGAGCCAGTCGACGGCGCAGCGCACCGGGAGCCGCGTGCAGGATGCCTACGACGAGGGCGCAGCGCGACGCGAGGCGCTGCTCGCCGGCGACTGAGCCCGGGCGCCGAGCCCGACGGGGCCAGCGGACCTGCGCGGCGGATCAGGAGAGGTCCCGAACCGCCTCGACGAGCTTCAGCGCGACGCCCTTCGCGTCGCCGAAGATCATCATCGTGTTGTCGTTGAAGAAGAGCGGGTTCTGGACGCCGGCGAAGCCCGGGTTCATGGAACGCTTGATCACGAACACGTGCTGGGCCCGGTCCACGTCGAGGATCGGCATCCCGTAGATGGGGCTCCCCTTGTCGGTGCGCGCATCGGGGTTCACGACGTCGTTCGCCCCGATCACCAGGGCCACGTCCGTCTCCGGGAACTCCGAATTGATCTGGTCCATCTCGACCAGATTCTCGTAGGGGACGTCGGCCTCGGCGAGCAGCACGTTCATGTGGCCGGGCATCCGACCCGCCACCGGGTGGATGGCGAACTTCACGCTGATGTCCTTCGACTCGAGCAGGTCCGAGAGCTCGCGCACCGCGTGCTGCGCCTGCGCCACCGCCATGCCGTAGCCGGGCACGATGATGCAGGAGCGGGCGTTCGAGAAGATCACGGCGGCGTCTTCGGGGGTGTAGCCCTTCGCCGTCCGCTGCTCGCCGCCCGAGGCTCCCGCCGACACCGTCTGATCGACCGCTCCGAAGGCGCCAAAGAGCACGTTGCCCAGGGAGCGGTTCATGGCGTCGCACATGATCTTCGTCAGGATGATTCCGGACGCGCCCACCAGGGAGCCGCTGATCACCAGACCCGCGTTGCCGAGCACGAAGCCCGTCGCACAAGCCGCCAGGCCCGAGTAGGAATTGAGCAGCGAAATGACGACGGGCATGTCCGCACCGCCGATCGGAATCACGAGCAGGACCCCGAGCAGGAGCGCGAGGGCGACCATCCCGAAGTAGGGGTCGAGGCCCAGGGGATTCATCACCATGGCTGCGCCCAGCCCGAGGGTGATCAGCGCGAGCAGCCCGTTCACGAACTGCTGACCCGGATAGACGACGGCGGCACCGCTGACGAGCTCCTGGAGCTTCGCGAAGGCGACCAGACTGCCGGTGAAGGTCAGGCCGCCGATGAGCACGCCCAGGACGATCGCCAGGGGCACGATACCGGTGGGCTCCTCGCCCACCCGCACGTAGCTCAGCAGCTCCGCCGACGCGACCAGCGCCGACGCCCCGCCGCCGAAGCCGTTGAGCAGGGCCACCATCTGCGGCATCGCGGTCATCTGGATGCGGGTGGCGAGCACGACGCCGATCGCCGACCCCACCACGATACCCGCCAGGATCGTCCCGTAGCTCACCACGCCCTGGACCAGCAGCGTCGCGACCACGGCGACGAGCAAGCCCGCGGCGGCGATCAAGTTTCCGCGGGGCGCCGTCTTCGGGGAGCCGAGGTTCCGCATTCCCACGATCAGCAGGACCGCGGAGGCCAGGTAGGCGAACTGGATGAGCTGGGCGTTCACGCGCGGTCCGGCTTCTTCTTGAACATGCTGAGCATGCGGTTCGTGACCAGGAAGCCCCCGACCACATTGATGGTGGCGAAGACGATGGCCACGAAGCCGAGCACGGTCGAGAGGGTCCGCTCCTCGCTCCCCGCCGCCAGGATCGCCCCGACGATGGTGATGCCGGAGATGGCGTTCGAGCCGGACATCAGCGGTGTATGGAGCAGCGGTGGCACCTTCGAGATGACCTCGAAGCCCACGAAGATCGCCAGGACGAAGATCGTCAGCGCCGCCGCCGGATTGTCGAGCATCAGCCGCCCTCCCCTTCGGCCAGGCCCTTGACCCGATCGTTCACGATCTCGCCCTCGTGGGTCATCAGCGCGCCCCGGGTGATCTCGTCCTCGAGGTCGAGAACCAGCTCCCCCTCGGGAGCGAGGTGCTTCAGGAAGGTCGTCAGATTCTTCGCGTACATCTGACTGGCGTTCGCCGGGATCTGACTCGGCAGGTTCAGGCCCGGGATGATGTGCACGTCGTGTGCCACGGTCTCCCGCTCCGGATCCGTGCACGCGCAGTTTCCCTGCTGCTCCGCGGCGAGGTCGACGATCACCGAGCCCGCCTTCATCCCCTTCACGGCGGCTTCATCGATCAGCAGCGGCGCCCGCTGGCCCGGGACGAGTGCCGTGGTGATGACCACGTCCGATCCCTGGAGCCGCTTGCCGAGCGCCTCGCGCTGGCGCTCGTAGAACGCCTCGGACTGGGCCTTCGCGTACCCG
>CALDCK010000047.1 GCA_937937315.1 uncultured bacterium | reverse complement strand
CTTGTCGCGCACGTCCTGGGTCGCCTGGTCGAGGTCGCGTTCGAGCTCGAACTCGGCGACGACGACGGAAGCGCCCTGGAAGCTGGTGGAGCTCAGGCTGCGCAGCCCGCCGATCGTGTTCAGGTGCTCTTCGAGCACCTCGGTGACGTCCTCTTCCATCACCTCCGGAGCCGCGCCCTCGAGCTGGGCCGTGACCGTGACGACCGGGAACTCCATCTCGGGCATCTGGTCGATCCCGAGCTGGTTGTAGCCGAGCACCCCGAACACGATCAGCGAGAGCGTCAGCATCAGGGTGAGGATCGGACGCTGGATGCAGATCTCGATCATTGCGCGGCCACTCCGGCCGCCCGCGGCACCGCCAGGGTCCCGTCGGGGTTGCGTGCGATGATCGCGCTGCCGTCGATCAGATCGTCGTGGCCGCGGCTCACGATCGGGTCGCCCTCGGCGAGGCCCGAGCGGATCTCCACCATCCCGTCACGCATGAGCCCGGTCTCCACGACGAGGCGGGTGACGCGGGCATCCTCTCCGACCCGAAACACGACTGCCCCGTCGAGGCGGCGCAGCACCGCCTCCTCGGGAACCATCAGCACGCCCTCGCGGCTCGCAACACCCAGGTTCGCGCGGGCGAAGAACCCGGGGCGAAGCCGACCGTCCGCGTTCTCGATGACGGCCCGGACCCGGAGCGTGCGGGTGCGTGGATCGATCGTCGGCGACACGACGGCCACCGTCGCGTCGAAGACGTCTTCTGGATAGGGCGCGACGGTGACCTCGATGGGGAGGCCCACCCTCACCCGCGCCGCGTCTGCCTCGGGCAGGTGGAACTCCACCTCCACCGGGTCGAGGGTCACCAGGTCGACCAGCTTCTGGCCCTCGCGGACGAACTCGCCGAGGTCGACGTAGCGCTCCGCGATCAGACCGGAGAAGCGTGCCGTCACGCTGGCGTCCCGAAGCTCGCGCTCGGCCACGCCCAGATCGGCCCTCGCGCCGGCGAGGCGAGACCGGGCGGTCTCGAGGGCCGTCTCGGTCTGATCGAGCTTCGTCTCCGACGCGACGCCCTGCTTCGCCAGGGCGCGCATCCGGTTCACTTCGCGCTCCTGCTCGGCTACCGCGGCCTGGGTCTCGCCCACCCGGGCCCGAGCGCGGTCGAGCTCAAGGTGTCGGCGCTCGGGATCGATCTCGATCATCACCGCGCCTTCTTCTACGGCGCCCCCCTCCTCGACCAGCACCTCGGTGACCTCCCCCGAAACCTGGGCGGCCACGTCCGCGCGCTGCTTCGCGAGCAGCTCGCCGGAGGCCTCGATCCGCTCCTCGAGGTCCATGGAGAAGACCGGTGTCACCACGACGGGCTTTCCGGTCGCCTCCGACGGCGCCTCGGTGGAGTCACAGGCAAGGAGCGCGAAGGCCAGCAGCGAGGCGGCACACGCGGTACGTCGGATCAGGTCGGTCTTCACCGTGTCGCCTCCGGCTGTGCGCTCGGCTCACGTCGGAGCAGGCCCGCCTTCATCACCGCGAAGGTGCGTTCGATCAGGTTTGGCGAGATCTCGTCGATCGGTCGGATCAGGTGCAGCGAGATGAGGCCGTGGAGCATCAGCCACAGCACCTGAAAGGCTTCGTCGATATCGGGGGTGCCCAGGGTGCCCTCGAGGGCGAGATCCTCGAGGGCATTCTTCACGAGTCCGCGCGCCGCCTCGGCGGAGGGAACCACGTCTTCGTCCTCCAGCCGGGGCACGGTGAGCAGTCGGTAGTAGCTGGGGTTCTCGAGGGCGAAGCTCACGAAGGCGCGGGCCATCTCGGTCAGGTATGCCGCCGGATCGTTCCCGCGCTCGATCGCCGCCATGACCTTCAGGACCACGGCGAAGCGCGTCTCGAGCACCGCGTCGATCAGGCCCTTCTTGTCGCCGAAGTGGTGATAGATCGTGGGCGCCGTGAAGCCGCAGCGATCCGACACCTTGCGAATCGACACCCCCTCGACGCCCTGGTCGAGGAGCACCGCCTCGGCCGCCGCGAGGATGGCCGCGCGAGAGTCCGGGGCGCGAGCCGAGCGCTCACCGGTACGGGTCGGACTGGGGGGATGGAGGGGGTTCACGGGGCACCTGTAACGCTGCTATATCAGGGGTAACACCGTTATAGCAGAGTTGGCCCCCTCGGCCACCCCAAACCGGCCTCAGCCGCTGCGAAGCGCGGCCACCACGTCGGCCCAGTGGGATGGATCCGGGGCGCGGTTGTGGGTCAGGCTCACGCCATCCGCGATGCCATCGAGGCGTGCGCGCAGACGCCCGGCGATCTCCGCCCTCGGCCCCACGACGGCGATGGTCTCCAGGACCTCGTCGTCCACCCGATCGGCCATCTCGTCCCAACGACCCTGCTTCGACAGCCGATTCAGCTCCTCGTGGAGCTCCCCCCAGCCGTGGCAATCGAGGGTTGGACGGTAGGCCGGGGTCGATCCGTAGAAGGCGAGCTGCTTGCGAGCCGCCGTCTTGACCCTCTCGAGCTCGGCCTCGTCGTCCGCCGTCACCACGAGGGTCGCGCAGACGATCTCGAAGCCGTCGCGCGGGCGACCGACCCGGGCGAGCCCCCGCTCGATCGCCGGGAGGGTGTTCTCGAGCAGCGACCGGCGCGTGTTGAAGGGATGGGCGAAGAAGCCGTCCGCCGAATCTCCCGCCACCTCGGTCATGCGCGGTCCGAAGCCGGCGGTGAAGATCGGCGGCGGCCCGAAGGGATTGGGGCCCGGGTCGAAGGCCGGGATCATCAGCGTGTGGCGGTAGAACTCGCCGCGGAAGTCGAGCTCCCCCTCTCCCTCCCAGCAGGCGAAGATCGCACGAATCGCCCGGACGATCTCCCGCATGCGAGCCGCCGGCTTCGACCAGGGCATGCCGAAGCGGTGCTCCACGTGGGGACGGACCTGGGAGCCGAGCCCGAGCACGAAGCGCCCCTCGCTGATCGCCTGGAGCCCGTAGGCGAGGTTCGCCAGGTTCATCGGATTGCGCGCGAAGGCGATCGCGATGGCGGTGCCGAGGCGGAGCTCTCGCGTGTGCTCCGCAGCCAGAACGAGCGGCAGGAAGGGATCGTGCTTCGCCTCGAAGCTGAAGGCGCCGTCGTAGCCGATCTCCTCGAGTCGAGGGAAGACCCGCCGCGCCTCGCGCGGATCCTCGAGAGGAGCGGTGGTGTAGACCTTCACGACAGCCCCCGCGCCCGGCCAGCCACTTCTACTCCCAGAACGAGGGCGATCAGCGCGAGTCCTGCCAGCCGACCGCTGCGCCGGCCACCCGGCAGCACCTTCTTCTCCAGCACGAAGCACGCAATGGCAGCGCACGCCCCCGGATCGTCCACTGCGCACTCATGGGGTCTCCCTCCCTCGACCCGGCCCAGGATACTACGACTCGACCCGCGGCCGCCCTGGCGTGGTCAGGGCGCCATGGGGCAAGATCTCCGACCCATCGAAGCAACCCCCAGGCCCACCACCCATGCGTCTCATCACCTTCAGCGACGACACCCAGCGGATCGGCCTCCTGGACGGAGACGAGGTGGTCGACCTCCAGGCCGCAGATCCGACCCTGCCGACGGAGATGTGTGCGTTCCTCGCCGCGGGCGAGGAGGCGACCCAGGCGGCGAGACGAGTCCTCGCCGGGAGCGGCTCGCGCCGGCCCCTGCCCTCGGTGCGACTCGGGCCGCCGGTGCCCCGCCCGCCGAAGTTCCTCGGCGTCGGCCTCAACTACCGCGATCACGCCGAAGAGGCCGGGATGGAGATTCCGAAGGTCCCGATGATCTTCAACAAGCAGTCGACCTGCGCGCATCCCCCCTTCGAGCCCTTTCACCTGCCTCGCGCCTCTCACCGCCTCGACTACGAGGGCGAGCTCGCCTTCGTGATCGGCAAGGAGTGCCGACACGTTCCGAAGGAGCACGCTGCGGAGGTCATCGCCGGCTACACCATCTGCAACGACGTCTCCGTCCGCGACTGGCAGCTTCGGGTGCCGACCTTCACCATGGGCAAGTCTTTCGACACCCACGGGCCGATGGGACCGGCGATCGTCACCGCCGATGAGCTCGGCGATCCCCACACCCTGGACGTCCGCACCTGGGTCAACGGCGAGCTGCGTCAGTCCTCGAACACGAAGAACCTGATCTTCGACTGCTTCAGTCTGGTCGAGCACCTCTCGACCGCCTTCACCCTCGAGCCCGGGGACGTGATCTCCACGGGGACACCGAGCGGAATTGCCGGGGCGATGAAGCCGCCCCGCTGGCTGGTACCCGGCGACGTGGTGAAGATCGCGATCGATGGCATCGGAGAGATCGAGAACGGAGTCGTCCCCGAGCCCAAGGAGACGGCTCGCTTCTGAGCCAGCGACCCGGTCCGCGTGGACACCTCGCGGGATCGCGGTCACCCTTCGGGCATGAGCTGGAAGCTCTCGACGACCCACCTCGTGAAGCAGATCGCCGCCGAGATCTCGACGGCGACGCGCTACTACGACCGTCTCGTCCAGTGGCTCCCCCACGCATCGGATCGGGGTGAGTTCCTCGAAGCGATCGACTGCCCGCGGAAGGAACGCGTCGACGGCGAGGCGGCGCTTCCCGACCTCTCGAAGGATCGCGAGGAGCGGGCGGCCGTGCTCCTCTACGCGAACTTCAACTACGACTTCGACATCCAGAAGATCCTGATGGAGATCAAGCCGAAGCTCTCACGCACCTCTCGCGTGCTGGCGGTCTGCTACAACCCCTACCTGCGCGGGCTCTTCGCCCTCGCGCATCGACTGGGCCTGCGCGAGGCGGAGCTGCCGACGACCTTCGTGACGCGCTCGGCCCTGATGGGGATCGCAAAGCTCTCGGGCTTCGAGGTCGTCCGAGAGCGGTCCGCCGCCCACTTCCCCTTCGCACTGCTGGGCCTCGGCACGCTGCTCGACCGCCTGCTCTCGGCCCTGCCGCTGCTGCGCAACTTCGCCATGGTCGAGATCGTCTTCCTCCGCCCCATCCTTCCGGGTCCCCGGAGGCCGTCGCTCTCGATCGTAATCCCGGCGCGCAACGAGCGCGGCAACATCGCGCCCGCTCTCGAACGGCTGCCCGACTTCGACTCCGACCGGGTCGAGGTGGTCTTCGTAGAGGGTCACTCGAGCGACGGAACCTGGGAGGAAATCGAGCGCGTGATCGCGACAAGCCCCCGCTTCGACTGCCTGGCCCTGCGGCAGTCCGGGGAGGGCAAGGCCGACGCGGTGCGGCTGGGCTTCGAACACGCAACGGGAGAGGTGCTCACGATCCTGGATGCAGACCTCACCATGCCCCCGGAGCTGCTGCCCCGCTTCTACGACGCCTATTGCCGCGGCGACGCGGACCTGATCAACGGGAGCCGACTCGTCTACCCGATGGAGGGGGAGGCCATGCGTTCGCTGAACCTACTCGGGAACCTCTTCTTCGCGAAGACCCTGAGCTGGATCCTGGGAACGCGCCTCACCGACGTGCTCTGCGGCACGAAGCTCCTCTCCCGCGAGGACTACGACCGCTTCCGCCGCTGGCGCGAGGACTTCGGGGACTTCGACCCATTCGGCGATTTCGAGCTGCTCTTCCCCGCGGCGGTCCTCGGGCTCGGCGTGGTGGACGTTCCGATCCGATATCGCGACCGCACCTTCGGCAGCACCCAGATCCGCCGCTTCCGCCACGGTCTGGACCTGCTGCGAATGACCGCCGTGGGGCTCGCGAGGATCCGGACGGCGCGACTCTGAGCCGCGTCCCGCGGACGGATCAGCGCCGCACCAGCTCCACGTCCACGAAGCTACCCAGCTCGGCGGACAAGCCCAGCAGCGCCCGATCGAGGGCGCTCGCCATGGGGAAGGCCCAGCCCGGCAACAAGCTCCAGCGCTTCAAGCCGCCGGCCAGGAAGTAGCGAAGGGGGGTGTGGGGGGCGTAGCGCGCGAGGCGAAGCCGGGGATGGCGGGCTTCGAGCAGGACGCGGTCGCGGCAGAAGACGATCCAGGTGAGCGCGCCGTTCGCCGACTGGAGGGGACCCTCGGAGTCGAAGTACCAGTCCCGCGCCTCGCGGTCGAAGGGCTCGTGGTGGGCGTGGGCGAGGATGGGGCCGCTGATCCACCCCACGTGCTGGTCTACCATGAACAACCGGCCCCCCGGCGCGAGGCAGCGGTCCACCTCGGAGAGGAAGGCGCCGGCGTCGGCGATGTGATGGAAGACGTTGAGCATCACGATCGCGCGAAGGGCGCCGTCCTCGTAGGGCAGGTGCGTCGCATCGATCACGCGGTCGACGCCTTCGTAGGGAAGGACGTCGGAGGTGATCACCTCGGGCAGGATCTCGCGCAGGAAGCCCGCACCCGAGCCGAGCTCGAGCACCGGTCCGTCGCCCGCAGCGCGGTCGATGCAGGCCGCGAACTTCGCGTAGCATTCGCGATACCAGAGCTCGAGGGCGGGTGTTCCGCGAATGCGGCGTCGAATCGCGTCGATCCGCTCGGGATCGTCGAGGGACGGCCGCGACTCCACCGCCGGATCGGAATCAGACCGAGCGGCGGCGGTCGCCGGCGCGACGCAGCGGCGTCGGGGCGACGGACCCGCGGCAACCGTCCTCCACGGCGCCGTAGTGCTCCTGCAGCCACTCGTAGGTGCTGGCGATGCCCTCGCGGAGGCCGATGCGGTGCTGCCAGCCGAGCTCGTGAAGAAGGCTCACGTCCAGGAGCTTCCGGGGCATCCCATCGGGCTTCGTAGAGTCGAGTACGAGCTCCCCCTCCGGGTAGACGAGATCTCGAACGAGCTCGGCGACCTCCCGAATGCTGATGTCCTCCCCGGTCCCGATGTTGACGTGGGAGTCCCCTTCGTAGTTGCGCATCAGGAAGAGACAGCAGTCCGCCAGATCCTCGACGTGCATGAACTCGCGTTTCGGCGAGCCCGTCCCCCACACGGTCACGCTCTTCTCGCCCCGCAGCTTCGCCTCGTGAAACTTGCGGATCAGGGCAGGCAGGACGTGGGAGGTCTCCAGGTCGAAGTTGTCGTTCGGACCGTAGAGGTTCGTGGGCATTCCCGAGATGAAGTTGCAGCCATACTGCTTCTTGTAGGCGGCGCAGAGCTTGATCCCCGCGATCTTCGCGATCGCGTAGGCCTCGTTGGTGGGCTCCAGCGGGCCCGCCAGCAGGTTCGACTCGGTCATGGGCTGGGGAGCTTCTCGGGGATAGATGCAGGAGCTTCCCAGGTAGAGGAGCTTCTTCACGCCGAAGTGGTGCGCCGCCTGGACGACCGTCGCGTGGATCATCAGGTTGTCGTAGATGAAGTCCGCTGGCCGCCGCGAGTTCGGGAGGATGCCTCCCACCGTGCCGGCCACGAGGTAGACGTACTCCGGTCGATTTGCTCGGAACCAGTAGTCCACGGCGGCCTGGTCTCGAAGGTCGAGCTGCTCGCGCCCGGCCAGGAGCAGGTCCGTGAACCCCTCCTCTTCGAGGCGGCGGACCACGGCAGAGCCTACCAGGCCCCGGTGACCCGCCACGAAGGTCCTCGCGTTCAAGGGTATGGGATCGCTCAAATCGTTTACCTCACACCACCCGTTTCAATCGGCTCCGCGAGGAGGTTACTGGAGCCCCGATGGTGCGGTCAAAGGCCCCGGGGCTCCTCCCCCTCGTCCGCTCGGAGCACCACGACCCGGCTCCTCAGGACCGGCACCCGGGCACCCGGAGCGTCCTTCGGGACGCTCCTCGGGGGGATCCGGGTCACGATCGAATCGATCTCCTCGCGGAGACGCGAACGCCTCGCGTGGAAGAGCGTCGGAAAGACGAATCCATGGAGTCGAACGAGCTCACCCGACAGCGGATTCGGCCGCGGCGAGGCGCTCACCACGGCGAGCCGATCGTCCGGTCCGACCTGGGCGAGCAGGGGGAAGAAGGCCTGACGCTGCTCGAACGCCCGGGCGTCGTGGCGCCGCGCATCGACGACGCCGAAGACGCCGACTCCGTGGAGGATCGCGAGCCAGAGGGCGAGGGCCGCCGCCGCCGGCCAACCGGGGGCGATCTGGAGGCGCTGCGCGAGGAGGACGCTTGCGTAGCCGAAGAAGATCGCCCCGATTGCCCAGGCGACGAAGGCGTAGTGGAAGGGGAGGAAGCTTCCCTCCAACACGACCCGATAGACGAAGAACGCCAGCCCGTAGGCGCCATAGGCGGAGAGCCAGAGTGCGCGCCGGCGGTCTCGAGGGCGCCGAAGGACGAAGTGTACCCAGCCCGCCGCAGCGCAGAGCGCGAAGCCCAGCTCGGCCGCCAGGAAGATCCGGCTCGCGCCCAGCCCAGGCAGGAGGTCCGAGAGCGTCCAGCCGCCGACGGGCTTCCGGGCGACGACCCGCCAGGCGGCGACGAACTGCGACCAGTCGACGATCTGGGAGAAGAGCGCCAGCGTCACCAGACCGGCAACGGCGAAGACGGCGAAGGCCTGCCAGCGCACTCGCCAGGCGATGGATCGCTCACCGCCGGGGCATCCTCCGTCTGCCAGGAGGTGGAGCGCCAGGAAGAAGGGAAGCGGCCCCAGGAAGGCGAGCTTCGTCATGGCGCCCGAGACCGCGACGACCCCGGCCAGCGCCGCACAGAGCCGCGACGAACCGACTCGACCTTCTCGAGCCAGGTCCTCGCTACGCAGGGTGACCCAGAAGCCCGCGACGAGGCAGAGCACCATGATCGGCTCGACCGAGATCCGCGACAGGTAGTAGAGCACCGGCAGAGAGGTCGCGTAGCCGAGGGTCGCGACCGCGGCTCCGCGACGATCTCGCAGGAGCGCCTTCGCGAGTGCGTAGAGCGCGACGAAGGAGAGCAGATGCAGCACGGTCATCAGCAGCTTCGACAGCAGGAACCCCTCGGGCAGGTGCTGCACGGTGAAGCGGGTGAAGGAGGTCTCCCCATCGCCGGCGACGAGATGGTGTGCCCACTGGATCCCGCGCAGCAGGGGCGTCAGGGTCGCGCCGGGGTGGCCGACGAAGAGCGGCGCCTCGCCCCAGGCAAGCTCGTGAGCGGACGCGAAGTAGAAGCCCCCCGGATCCCCCTCGCTCCAGGCCAGCTCGCCGAAGATCGCGTTGGCCCAGGAGCCAGAGGGCGCCAGCCGGCTGTAGTGGGCCGAGAACGCCAGATAGCCGACCGCCAGGAGCGCCGCCCACCAGAACCGCCGGAGCTTCATCCGCTTTGGCCCGACCCGCACGGGCCACAGTGTATCCACGACGGAACCGACGGACACGATAGGATGAGGGCGTGGCGGTGACGCGATCGGAGCTCGCGACCCGGGGTGGTCGGGTCTGCCCGGTGTGCCGTGGGCCCTCGGAGCCGCGCATCGATCTCGGCGACTTCCAGCTGCTGCACTGCGGAGAATGCGGCTGCTGGGCGAGCGATGCGGGAGTGCGCACCGCCCGGACTTCCTTCTCGCCGGACTCCTACTTCGAGAACGCGGACCTCGATCGCGACAAGTGGGACGCGCTGCTCCGGCGCCTCGGAGACCGCAGGGCCTCCATCCACGCCGCACTCGACGTGGGCTGCGGCACCGGGGCCTTCCTCCGGCATCTGCGCGACGTCCTGCCCCAGGTGCGGCGCGAGGGCATCGAGCTGGACCCGGAGCGCTCCGCCACCGCCGCGGCCGCGGACCGCGACGCGCGGATCCACGCGACCGACGCGCTGGCGGGGCTCGCCCGGACGCCGGGCCCCTTCGATCTGGTGACGCTCTGGGACGTCTTCGAGCACGTCGACGCTCCGACCCAGCTCCTCGTGGGCCTTGCTGAGCGCCTCTCGCCCGGCGGCCTCATCTACCTGCAGACCATCCACGAGCGGAGTCTCCTGCCCGTCCTCGGGCGCGCCACCTACCGCGCGAGCCTCGGACACCTGCGCTATCCGGCGCGCCGCACCCACGAGCCTCACCACCTCGTGTTCTTCACCCGCCCCGGCCTCGAGCGCGCCGCCTCGGCGGCCGGACTACGGATCCGAGAGCTCTGGTTCGACCGGCTCCACCGCGGACGCATGGACGGGCATCCCCTGGTCACCGCCGCGACCTCCCTGCTGCTGCGCGCGGAGAACGCGCTCGGGGGCGGGCTCTTCGTGAACGTCCTGCTCGAGCGCGCGGAGGCCTCCGCCTCAGTCGGGCCGGACCGCGGTGATCATCAGATTCTTCCCGAAGACATGCCCTAGCACGCGATCGAACAGGCGGCTCAGGGGGAACACTACGCCGTCGTAGAGACGCACGGCTCCGACGTCGAGCCCACCGTCGCGGTTCCCGAAGAAGCGGTAGGCGAGCCCCGCGAAGAAGCCCAGGCAGTCGACGTAGGATGCCGTCTCGATCTCGAAGCCGGCGCCGCGGACCAGGTCGCACAGTGCGGACAGGCGATAGCGGCGCAGGTGGCCCACCCGGCGATCGTTCGCCGAGAAGAGCACCTCGAAGGCCGGGACGTATACGAGCAGCCGCCCGCCGGGACGCAGTCGCTCGAAGAACGCGCGGAGCAGGCCGACATCGTCCTCGACGTGCTCGAGCACGTTGACCGTGTAGATGCCGTCGAAGCGAAGGTCCGGATCGAATCCCTCGAGGACCTCCTCGGTCGAGACACCGCGATCGGCGATCCGGGCGCGCAGGGCGGCGTCGGGCTCGACGGCGTGAACCTGATAGCCGCGCTCCTGGAGGGCGACGCAGAATCGCCCGTTGCCCGCGCCGAAGTCCAGCAGCGATTCCGCGTCACGCGCCCAGGCGGAGAGCTCGCCGACGAGGAATCGGTTGTAACGGACGGCCTCCTCCATCACCTCGATGAGGTCCGGAGCCTCGAAGGCGCGGGCGTCGTCCTTGCTAGGAACGGTGCTCACGCAGATGCCGCTTCCACAGCTCGATCGTCTCGGCGTGGAACTTCGCGATCGTGTCGAGGATGAGTCCCGCCGTCAGGGACACCACCGAGAGGATTCCGAGCCCCGCCGCCAGGATCGCGCGCGGAACGTGGAGCACGAAGCCCGTCTGCACGAAGTCGATGATGGGAGCGCTTCCGCTCGCCAGGGCTGCGACGGCCAGCAGCAGCGAGATCGCGGTGAAGAAGGCGAGAGGCTTGTAGTCCTTGAAGAGCAGGCCGATGCAGCGGGCGATCAGGAAGCCGTCGCTCCAGGTATTGAGCTTCGACGCGCTGCCTTCGGGTCGCCGGTCGTAGTGCACCGGCGTCTCGGCGATCGCCATACCCTTTGCGAGGGCCTGGAGGGTCAGCTCGGTCTCGATCTCGAATCCACCGGTCCGGACCCGCACGACATCCAGGAAGCGGCGCGACAACACCCGATAGCCCGACAGGACGTCGTGAAGCTCCGTCCGAAAGAGCAGGCTGATGAGCCGGGAGATCCAGCGGTTTCCGAGACGGTGGAACCCGCGGAAGGCGCCCCGGTCGTGGGAGCCGAGCCGGGTTGCCACCAGCATGTCGAGGTCGTCGCGCTCGAAGCGCTCGAGCAGGGCCGGAGCGGCGTCGGCCGGGTACGTGGCGTCTCCGTCCACGAGCAGGTAGAGGTCGGCGTCCACCGCACTCATGGCGTGGCGCACGACGTTCCCCTTCCCCTGCTGGGGCGAGTGGATCACCTCGGCGCCGGCCCGGCGCGCGAGCTCGGCCGTATCGTCCGTCGAGTTGTTGTCGAAGACGTAGATCCTCGCCTGGGGCAGCGCCTGAGCGAAGTCTCGAACCACCGACTCGATCGTCGACGCCTCGTCGTAGCAGGGGATGACCACGGCGACCCGCGGCTCGCTGCGCTCGCTGTCCAATTCACCTCCGCCCGGGCGGCGCCCGGCCGCTGCGTCGCCAGCGGCGCCTTCGGGTCGCGCTCCGCCGGGCACGGCCCTCGCCTCCCCGATCCTATCAGCTAGACGCGCCGCGCTCGACGCCGCGGGGCCTCTGGGCGACACTCGCGCGATCGCACTCCCCCCGCGAAGACGAGGGGTCGGTGAGCGCGCGGACGCCCATCTCATGGGTCAGCGTCCCGATCGGGATCGGGATCGGGATCGGACTGTTGATGGCTCTCGCCCATTGGCAGCGCGATTTCGTGGCCGCCGAGCTCGGGCTCGGGCTCCAGACCTACTCTTTCGCCGCGGAAGATCGCGACGGAGGGCGGATCTCCGGCGACGCCGGGGATGCCCCGGCCCTGGCCGACCGCCTGCGGTCGCTGCGCCGGGCGGGGCGGACGACCGCCCTGTGGCTGGGGGCCTCGCAGCTCCACGCCATCAACCGGCCCGGTCCCGAGGCGAAGCTGGCGGTCTGGGTTGCCGAGGAGCGGGCCAGAACGCGTCACGGCGACGTCGCCTACACCCAGCTGAGCCTGCCGAATGCCGGGCTTCTCGAGCTCCTCGCCGCCTATCAGGCCTTTCGGGCGACCGCGGTCCGACCCGACCAGGTCGTGCTCGCCTTTACCTACGACGATCTCTCGGAGACGGCGCTGCGCGAGGACGTGATCGCGCTCCTCGACACCGCGAGCCCGGACCTCGCCCCGACCGGAGGCCCCGAAAGCGAAGCTGCCAGGATCCTTCAGCGGGCGCGGGAGGAGACCCGGCGGGAGCGCCGCCTCGCCTCGGCCTCCGCTCCGGTCGAGCGCAGCGCCACGGCGGGAACGCCCCAGGAGCGCCTCGAGCGCTCCCTGGTTTCCCGCCTCGAAACTCACTGGCCCGCCTACGCCGAACGTCACCGCCTGCGTTCCGCCGGCGTCGCCGCCTGGAAGCTCCCCCTCACGAGCCTCGTCTTCCACCTCCGAGGACGCCCGGTCCAACGAGTCGATCCGGGAGCGAGGGTGGTGAACGAGGAGGCCCTGGGAGCGCTGATCGCCCAGACCCGGGCCGACGGCGTTGCCCTCCTGGTATACAAGGCGCCCCATCGACCCGGTGCAGAGCGCTTCTACCACGACCGCAACGCCTATGACGCCTTCCACGCCGAGCTCGAGGCGCTGTCCGCACGGGAGGGCTTCGCCTATCTCGACCTCGAGGAGCTCGTGCCGGGGGAGACCTTCGGGCTGACCGACCAGTTCCTCCCCGACGTCTTCCACTTCCGGGAAGAGGGACACCGCCTCCTCGGCACCGAGATCGACCGCTGGTTCGAGGAGCGGGGTCACTAGAGGAGGATGCTCTTCAACAGCTGGGGATACCTGCTCTTCCTCCTGCTGGTCGTGCCGCTCCATTGGTGGCTCGGCAGTCAGCGACTGCGCCTGGGGCTGCTGGTCGCGGCGAGCGTGGGCTTCTACAGCATGTGGCGCTGGGAGTTCTCGCTCCTGGTCCTGTTCTCCGCCTGTGTCGACTACGTGGCGGCCCGGCAGATCGCGGCCAGCGACGCGCCGCGGATTCGTCGACGCTGGCTGCTCACGAGCCTCGGGATCAATCTCGGGCTGCTCATCGGCTTCAAGTACACGTACTTCGTCTACGACAACGTACGCATCGTGGCGGGCTTCGGCGGCGCCGACCTCCCCGCACTCCAGGACCTGGGGCTTCGCATCATCCTGCCCCTGGGCATCAGCTTCTACACGTTCCAGACCATCTCCTACACCATCGACGTCTACCGCCGCGTCATCGTCCCGACACGCAGCCTCGTCTCCTTCCTCTGCTACGTCACCTTCTGGCCCCAGCTGATCGCGGGACCGGTGCTGCGAGCCGGCGAGGTGATCCCACAGCTCGAGGCTCCGCGAATCTTTCGCGCCCGCGACCTCTGGCTCGGTCTCGGCCTCGTCGTCGTGGGCCTGTTCAAGAAGGTCGTCCTGGCGGATGGCCTGGCGCCGATGGTCGACGACGCCTTCTCCCGCGATCCCACCAGCCTGAACGCCCTCGACGTCTGGGTCGCGGCCTTCCTCTTCGGCTTCCAGATCTACTTCGACTTCTCCGGCTACTCGGACATCGCCATCGGATCGGCCCGCATGCTGGGTCTCATCTTCCCGCGCAACTTCGACTGGCCCTATCTGGCCGCGTCGCCGCGGGAGTTCTGGACGCGCTGGCACATCTCGCTCTCGTCCTGGATCCGCGACTACCTCTACGCGCCGCTCACCGGCCGACCCTTCCACACCCAGAGCGTCGGCGGCATCGGCGAGGCCACGCGCGGCGACTCGAGCCGTCGCAACCTGGCCCTGCTGCTCACCTGGTTCATCATGGGACTGTGGCACGGTGCGGCCTGGACCTTCGCGATCTGGGGCGTCTACCACGCCGCCGTCATCTTGCTCTACCGGGCGATTCCCCTGCTGGGCGCGCTGCCCGAGCGACGTCCGGTCCTGGCGTGGATGCTGCTCCTCCCCCTCGCAATGGCGGGCTGGATCCCCTTCCGGGCCCATTCCCTGGAACAGACCGGCATTCTGATGGGACGTCTGGTCGACCCGCGCGCCTACCCGATCGCCGGTCACGCGCTCCCCCTCGGCGCCTACCTCTGGGCCGGGCTCGTGCTCGCGGGCATGGTCGCCATCCACGCCCTGCTGCGCAGGGACCACGCGAGCCCCTTCCCCGCCTGGGTCCGCAACCTCGCCGCCACTGCTGCGACCGCCATCATGGTCTGCGCGATCCTCGTCTGCATGCGGACGGCGAAGCAGTTCATCTACTTCCAGTTCTGACACCCACGGGCGCGACGCCCTCCTCCGCGCCATCATGGTCCCATGAAGATCGCGACGCTGACGGAGATCCACCGCTACCCGGTGAAGAGCATGCAGGGTGAGCGTCTGGCGAGCTGCCCGGTCGCTACCGACGGACTGCGAGGAGACCGCGGCTGGGCCACCCGTGACGAGGTGCGAGGCGGCATCGAAGGGGCGCGGAAGCTGCCCTCGCTGCTGGGCTGCACCGCGCGCTACGTCGAGCCCGTTCCGGACCGCGGGCCGCTCCCGGTGCCCGAGATCGAGCTTCCAGGAGGCGCGCGCCTGCGCGCCGACGCACCGGAGGCCGCGCCCACGCTCTCGAAGCACGTCGATCGCGAGCTCACCCTCTGGCCCCGTCAGCCCGCCGAGGACCTGGCCCACTACCGGCGTGGCGCTCCGGACCACAAGGATCTGATGGACGAGCTTCGCGCGGTCTTCGGGCGCCTGCCCGAGGAGCCCCTGCCCGATATCGGCTCCTTCCCACGGGAGACCCTGGCCTCGAGCACGCTTCCAGGCACCTACTTCGACTGCTACCCGCTCTTCCTGCTGACCCGGACCTCCCTCTCGACCCTCCAATCGCGCCACGAGTCCTCCCGCTTCGACCCGCTGCGCTTCCGGCCGAATCTCCTGCTCGAGAGCGAGGAGCGAGAAGGATTCCCGGAGAGCGCCTGGGTCGGTAAGCGGGTGCGAGTCGGTGACGCGGTCCTGCGCATCGCCATGGAGTGCCCTCGCTGCGTGATGACGACCCACGCCGTCGCCGACCTTCCGAGGGACCCGGGCGTGATGCGCGCCCTCGTGAAGGAGAACGCGGGCAACATCGGCGTCTACGCCGCCGTGGAGACGCCCGGGACCGTGCGCGAGGGCGAGGCGGTCGAGCTCATCGGGTGAGGAGCGCGGCGGCGTGACCCTCGGCCTCTTGCAAGCCGCCGGCGGGATCGGGCTCTTCCTGCTGGGCATGGTCATCATGACCGACGGCCTGCGCGGCCTGGCCGGCGACGCGCTCCAGAGCTCGCTGCGCCGCTTCACCCGCAGCCCGCTCTCCGGAGCGATCTCGGGCATGGTCGCCACGGCCGTCGTGCAGTCGTCGAGCGCGACGACCGTCACCGCGGTCGGATTCGCCGGCGCAGGGCTCCTCACCTTCCCCGAGGCACTCGGGATCGTCTTCGGCGCAAACATCGGCACGACGCTCCGAGGCTGGCTCGTCGTTCTGGTGGGCTTTCGCGTCCACATCGGCACCGTCTCGTCGCTGATCGTCCTGCTCGGCGTACTCCTTCGGCTCTTCGGAGGGAGGCGACTGGGACGCATCGGTCTGGCCCTGGCGGGCTTCGGCCTCGTCTTCGTCGGCTTCGTGAGCCTCCAGCAGGGCATGGCGCACTTCGAAGGCCTGGTCACGCCGGAGATCTTTCCCGACGACTCGATCGGCGGCCGGATCCTGCTCGTCGGAATCGGGATCGCCGTCACCCTGGCCACCCAGTCCTCGAGCGCCGGGGTCGCGACCGCCATCGTGGCCGTGGATGCGGGCGCCATCCACTTCTCCCAGGCCGCCGCCATGGTGATCGGGATGGACGTCGGCACGACCGTGACCGCAGCCCTGGCCACGGTCGGCACGTCGCTCCCAGCGCGGCGCACGGGCTGGGCTCACGTGATCTACAACGTGCTGACGGGAATCGGCGCGTTCCTGCTGTTGCCCCTCTACGTGTGGAGCCTCGAAGGTCTCCTTCCGGGGGTCCTCCAGCACAGCCCCGAGCTCGCCCTGGTGGGCTTCCACAGCGCCTTCAACGTGCTCGGGGTCGTCGTCGCACTCCCCCTGGCGTCACCCTTCGCCCGTCTGGTCGAGCGCCTCGTTCCCGAGCGGCCGGCGCCCTTCGCCAGCCGCCTCGATCGCGCGTACCTCGACGAGCCGGGAGTGGCACTGAGGGCGGTCAGCGCGACTCTCGGCGAGCTTTCCGCGGCCGCCTTCACGGTCCTGGGCGATTCCCTCTCCGGGCGCGAGGCCGACGCCGAGCTCCTGGAAGACGTTCGCGAAGGCCTCTCACAGACCCAGGTCTACGTCGGCCACATCGCGACACCCGAGGACGGGCGAGGCGCCGATGCGCGGGAAGTGTCGGCCCTCCACGTGATCGACCAGCTGCGACGCCTGCTCGATCGCTGCGCCCAGGGCGAGCGCATCGCGGCGACCCGGCGAGATCCGGCCCTCGGTGAGGCAACGCGCGCACTCGCTCGGCTGCTGCACCTGGAGGACACGGAGCGATCCGCCTCCACCGAGGCCGACCTGGGAGCACTCGAGGCGCGGCTCGTGGACTCCCACAGGGACTTCCGACGCCATGCACTCCAGCGGGCGAGCGCCGACGATATCCCCAACGACGAGGCCCTGGCCCGACTCGACGCCTACCGGTGGATCGAGCGCGTCACCCATCACGTGTGGCGCATCCATCACCATCTGCGGCGAATGGCCCTCGATCACCCCCCTGCGCCGGGAGCCGAGCCGCCCGAGCCGGACTGAGCCCACCCGGCGAGATCAGACCGCGCCGAGAGGCCGACGGACGGCTGCTACTCGGCGTCCAGCTGCGCGGAACGCGACACGCGCGCAATCCGATCGCCCTTGAAGCTGCCCAGGTAGAGCACGCCCTCCCGCTCGAGCGCCACCGTCGCGCCGCCCATGGGTGCACCTTCGTGGCGAAGGATCACACCGCCGCCGAGGTCCTCGGGATCGAGGGCGAGGATCTCGAAGGCCAATCCACACGCGCCCTCCTCGAGCTGCTGACAGGCGATCATCTGGCCCAGGCCACCTGTGTGGGACGCGACGAGCAGGCGCCCGTCCTCGCCCCAGGTGCTGTTGTCGACACTCGGAAGGAGGTGTTCGGCGACCTGCTCGCCGGTGCTCACGTCCACCTTTCGTACGCCCGTCGTCGAGTAGGTATTGAGGTAGACGTAGCGCTCGTCCTCGGACCTCTCGATTCCGTTCGGAAACGGGGCGTCGGTGCCCGGCAGCTTCGTGAAGCCGCCCTGGGGGTCCCAGGCGTAGACCCAGCCCGTGTCCATCCCCAGCCTCGCTCGGATCAGCGGCACCACGGTCTGTCCGCGCGGGAACATGTGGGTGACCCAGAACCCGCCGTTCGAGAGCACCACGACGTCGTTGAAGTAGCTCTCGGCGGGGCCCTCGACGCAGCCCCTCCAGGCCAACGATCCGTCGGCGGCCACCTCGAAGAGCTCGACCGACTCGCGCCCACCGTGATTGACCACCGCCAGCTGGTGGCGCCCGTCGCGTCGCTGGGCGAGGTCGATCCCATGGGGCGAGAAGCGCTTCGGATCCGGCGGTGTGCAGTCCGGATCGCCCCAGGTGGACTCCGCTGCCCTCGCCGGCGCGGCGTCGTCGGGGTAGAGCACCTCGAGAACGCGGGTCTCGGGGTCGTAGATCGCGAGGTTCCCGGCGGCCTCGCCGTCCATGTCGCCGAACTGACTCACCAGGATGCGACCGTCCGGACTCGGCGCCAGATCTTCCGGGTTCTGGAACTGGCAATCGACCTCGAATCCCGGCTCGGACTCGCAGCCCAGGATCGGGGTCCGCTCGTCGTCGCCGAGGCAACCGAAGGCCAGGATCGAGAGGAGCGTGGTCGCCACTCGCCGCCTCATGTCCCCGCGGACTCCTTCGCCGCCGCCTTCAGCTCCGCGAGGGCGTCGCGGAGGTAGTCCATCAGGTCCCACACGTCGGGCATGAGCTCCCGGCAGACGATCAGACCGAAGTCGAGGCTCCCGTTGTAGCTCTGGACCGTGATGTTGAGACCGACGCCATCGTTGATGGCGGAGACCGGGTAGTTGGCGACCAGCTTCGAGCCCACGCCGTAGAGCGGGAACTGGGGGCCGGGCACGTTCGAGATGACGACGTTGAAGGGGACGTCCATCCATTGGGCGGCAGTGGCGCGGGCGACCACGCGAGCGGCGCGAGCCGCCACCGCCGGCGGAGCGAACTGGGCGAAATCCTGGAGGAGGGTGGCGGGCAACGCCTGGTGCTGCTCCTTGGCGATGCTCATGGAGTCATGGATGCGCCGCAGCCGCTGGACCGCATCGGCGACGTCCGTGTGCAGTGATGCGCTCATCGCGGACACCTGATTGCCGAAGGTCCCCTTCTGGTTCTCGGTGCGAATCGAGACCGGGATCATCGCGATCAGCGGATCCGCCGGGAGGCCGTCCCGCTCCTCCAGGTAGCGCCGCAACGCTCCGGCGCAGATCGCCATCACCACGTCGTTCACCGTGACTCCGAGCTGCGACTTGATCTCCTTCACGTCGCCGAGGGGCAGGGAGCCGAAGGCGAAGCGACGGTGGGGCGTGATCCGATCGTTGAAGGACGTGCGCGGCGCCTTCGTCGGCGCCTCGGAAAGCATGGGCTCCGGGCTCCGGCCGATCAGCTGGTTGATCACGCTCGCACCCGGGAGCTCGCCGAAGCCCAGGGAGCGGGTGAGCTCCGGCAGGTGCCGCAGCCCTTCGCGTCCGAGCCGCCAGGCCTTGCGCGGCGTGCCGGCCACCGCCCACAGACCCCGCGCCAGCATCTCGATCTGGGTGGGCTCGGGCTCGGGTCGCCACGCACGCCGGGGCGGGTCCACGACCCGGGGCTCCGGCTCGAGGTCGAGCAGGGTGGCCAGGATCTCTGCCCCGGACACGCCGTCGATCGTGCAGTGGTGGATCTTCGTGAGCTGGGCCACCAGCCCTCCGGGAAGGCCCTCGATCACGTAGAGCTCCCAGAGTGGGCGGTTGCGGTCGAGGGGGCGCGCGACGATGCGCGACACCTGCTCGGCCAGCTGTCGATCGTCGCCCGGCGGCGGCAGTCCGATGTTGCGCACGTGGAAGTCGAGATCGAAGTCCGGGTCCTCGATCCAGTAGGGGTGATCGAGCCCGAAGGGCACCTGGACGAGACGCCGGCGGTAGGGCGGCAACAGGTGGATCCGATCCGCGATGAGCCGCTTCACGTCCTCGTAGGTCGCGGGCGCTCCGGGCGAAGTCGAGGGATCGAAGATCGCAAGGCCGGAGATGTGACCGTAGGTGGTCGCGTTCTCCATGTTCAGGAAGCTCGTGTCGAGTCCGGTGAGCTGCTGCACGCTTCGCTCCTCCTAGATCTTCTGCCAGAGCAGGTTGGCATCCATCGGACCGGTGCCGGCACCCGGCAGGAATGTGTCCTCCGAGAAGGTAGACCTGCACACGGGGTGAGCGCCCTTCCACTCGGGGTAGAGACTGTTCTCGATGGGTGCACCACGCGGGTCGTCGTGCCCCTCCGGCGTCCGCGGCTCGCACCGCGCGCCCCGCCTCGGCGGCATCTTCTCACCCCTCGCCCGCAAGGGGGGAGAGCATCGTACACGCCGCCGCGTGGCGAAGAGCCCCCCAGGCGGCCTGCTAGATCCCGACCAGGTCGGCGAGGACCTCGCGGTGGTGGGCGGCGTCGCCCAGGAAGAGCTCGCTCGCCTTCGCGCGCTTGAAGTAGAGGTGTACCGGGAGCTCCCAGGTGAACCCCATGCCGCCGTGGATCTGGATGTTCTCGGCGGCGGCGTGGAAGTACGTCTCGGAGCAGCAGGCCTTTGCCAGAGCCGCCGTCTCGAGGAAGTCGTCCTGATCCGTCGCCGCCGCGAAGCACGCCGCGTAGGCCGCGGACTTCGCCATCTCGACCTCGACGAGCATGTCGGCGCACTTGTGCTTGATCGCCTGGTAGGACCCGATGGGTCGTCCGAACTGGAGGCGCGTCTTCGCGAAGTCGGTTGCCATCTCGAGACAGCGCTGGGCCCCACCCACCTGCTCGGCGGCGAGGGCCGCCTGGGTCAGGGCGAGGACGCGCCGCAGCGCCTCCGTCTGATCCCCGGCGCTCACCCGCACAGCGGGCGTCCCCTCGAAAGTGACCCGCGCGAGCTTTCGCGTCGTGTCGAGGGACGGGACGAGGGTCCGCGAGAGGCCGTCGGCGTCGGGCTCGACCCGGAAGAGGGAGAGACCCTCCGCGCTGCGGGCCACGACGAGGAGCACGTCGGCGGTATGTCCGTCGAGCACCCAGGTCTTCGTGCCCGTGAGCTCGTAGCCGGAGTCGGTCTTCCGGGCCTCCATCTCTATGCCCTCGAGGTCCCAGCGGCCGTTGGGCTCTGCGTGGGCCAGGCTGGCCGTCGCTCGACCCGCCGCGATCTCGGTGAGCAGCTCCTTGCGGGTCTTCTCGTCGGCGCACTGGAGCAGAGCGTTGGTTGCGAGGACGGCTGTACCGAGATAAGGCGCGCAGAAGAGCGCGCGGCCCATCTCCTCCATCACGATCAGCAGCTCGACGTAGCCGAAACCGGCGCCGCCGTGCTCTTCGGGGATCAGCAGACCGGCCAGACCCATCTGCTCGGCCATCTGCTGCCATGTCTCGGGGTCGTAGCCGCGCTCGGTCGCCATCTGCTCGCGCACGGCGGCCTCGTCGGACCGCCCCTGGAGGAAGCCGCGAATGGTGGCGCGGAGCTCTTCGTGTTCGTCGGTGAAGCTGAAATCGAATGACATGTCGTCTCTCTCGTTCTTCGAGCGGGTGGGCCTCGCTCGGACGTTTCGCCTGCCGCTGCGATCTCCCGGCGGATGCCCTAGGAGCGCGGCACTTCCTTCCAGGCCACCTCCTTGTCGACCCGCGGCTCTCCCGGCAGACCGAGCACGCGCTCGCCGAGGATGTTCCGCATGATCTCGGAGGTGCCTCCCTCGATGGAGTTCGCCCGCGAGCGCAGGAACTGGTACTTCGCCAGCGCCTCGACGGTGTCCGGGGTCGGGGAGTTCTGGCGAAGCTCGTAGCCCGCTTCGAAGGACAGCCCGTCGTCTCCGAGGACGTCGATGGCCAGCTCCCACAGGCGCTTGTGGATCTCCGCCTGGGCGAGCTTCGAGACCGACCCCTCCGGTCCCGGGTTGCCGGACTTCTGTGCGGCTCGAGCGCGCTGGGCCGTCAGGCGCAGCAGCTCGGTCTCGATGTAGGCGCGGGTCACGCGATCGCGCAGGATGGCCTCCTGGCCGGCGCTCCGGCCCCCCTGCTTGCGCTCCTGCCACAGCTTCAGGAGCTGCGCCGTCGCGCCGCCGCCCTTCCGCTTCGATCCGCCCCCGCCGATCGCCACGCGCTCGTTCATGAGGGTCGTGATGGCCACCCGCCATCCCTGCCCTTCCTTGCCGAGCATCCGATCGTGGGGGATTCGGACGTCGGTCATGAAGACCTCGTTGAACTCCGCCTCTCCGGTGATCTGGTAGAGAGGCCGCACCTCGACTCCCGGGGCGTGCATGTCGAGCACGAAATAGGAGAGCCCGTCGTGCTTCGGAACGTCCGGGTTCGTGCGTGCCAGGAGCATGCCCCAGCGCGAGAGGTGAGCGACGGTGGTCCAGACCTTCTGCCCGTTCAGGATCCAGTCATCGCCGTCACGGACGGCGGTGGAGGCGAGCCCCGCCACGTCGGATCCGGCGCTCGGCTCGCTGAAGAGCTGACACCAGATCTCTTCGCCGCTGAAGATCTTCGGCAGAAGGCGCTTCTTCATCTCCTCCGTGCCGTAGGTGAGCACCACCGGCGCACCCATGCCGATGCCGATGATGCTCGCCGGCGGATCGTTGTGGACGACCTTCGAGTGCTTCGTGATCTCGTCGTGGACGATCAGGTTCATCTTCGGGCTCAGTCCGAGCCCGCCGTAGCCCTCGGGGAAGTGCACCCAGGCCAGGCCGTGCTCGTACTGCTTCTGCCGGAAGGGAATGCTCTCCACCTTCTCGGGGTGGACCTCGTCGAGCAGCGCGCGGGTTCGCTCGCGCAGCTCCTCGTCGCTCATGATGCGATGCTCGGCCATCGGGAACCTCCGTCGATCGCGGAAGCGGAGATCCGGGAGCTGCCGGCTCGACGAGCTCGTGGGGGATCGACTTCCGCGGGGGCTTGTGAGGAAGTAAGCGATCGTTAACTTAAAGGGGATGGCGAAGCGCGTCAACCAGGCGGAGAGCGTGGCCCCGGGGTCGAACCGCCCGGGGCCGAGCGGGGCGCGGCGGGGTCCCGCCCGCCGGCGGGAGATCCTGGACGCCGCGCTGCGCCTCTTTCGGGAGCGGGGATTTCACGGCACGTCGATCGACGACATCGGCGCCACCGCCGGCGTGACCGGCCCCGCGCTCTACCGCCACTTCAGCGGCAAGGGCGAGGTGCTGGCCGAGGCGATCCGCGAGGGCTCTCGCCGCATCGCAGCGGCGACCCGCAGCGCGGTCACCGACGAGGCGCTCGATCCCCGAGAGGCCCTCGAGCGGCTCGTCCGCTCCTACGTGGACGTCGCCCTCGACAATGCCGACACCTACGCCGCCTACGTACTCGAGGCGCGCCATCTCGCCGACGAGTTCCGCCGCCCGCTGCGGCGCAGCGAGCTGCGACACCGCGAGGAGTGGCGCCGACTCGTGCTGGCCGTCCACCCGGACATGGATCCGGAGCAGGCGCGGACGCTCGTGACCATGGCGGTCTTCGCGGTAACGTCGCTGTGCATGGAGCCGAATCGCCTCGATCGGGAGGTGCTCGTCGAGCTCGCCACGAGCCGGGTGACGGCGATGCTGCTCACCCGGGCGAGCTGAGCGTCCTCCGTGCTCCGTGCCGTGAAGACTACGGTCGGCATCGTCGGGCTCTGCCTCGTTGCCGCTCTCTACTTCGTCGGCGCCTCGCTCCAGGGCCGAGGCACGCGCCCGGCGGTGGGCACTCCCGGGCGGGGATTCTCGAACGATCTGGGGATCACCTACTACGACGGCGGAGCGGGGCCCTGCGTCGTCCTGCTCGCGAGCTTTGCCCGCCCCGTGAGCGACTTCAACGAGCTGGCCGAGACCCTGCACCGCGAAGGCTTCCGCACCCTGGCCGTCGAATCCCGGGGCATCGGTGGCAGCGACGGCGGCGGCCCCCTCGCGAGCCCCACCCGAGCCGACCTGGCCAGCGACGTCGACGTCGTGCTCAGCGCTGCGGAGCTCGCATCTCGCGAGTCGGTTCACGTCGTGGGCCACGCCTTCGGCAACCAGATCGCGCGGACCTTCGCGGCCCGCTACCCGGAACGCACGCGCAGCGTCGCGCTGATCGCCGCCGGCGGACGCGAGCCCGTCCCCCCGCGGCTCACCGAGGCGATCCTCGTCTCGAGCTCGACCTTCCTGCCCTGGTCGCGGCGCGAGCCGGAGCTGCGACGCGCCTTCTTCGCCGCCGAGAACGAGATCCCGGAGCACTGGCAGACCGGCTGGTGGCTGTGGGGCGGACTCGCCCAGGGCGAGGCCGTGCGCACCGGCCAGAGCGCCGACTTCTGGGCCGGAGGGCGAGCGCCCATGCTCGTCCTCCAGGCCGACCAGGACGCGATCGCGCCGCCGGCGACGGCGGGTGAAGCGCTGCTCGCCGAGTTCCCGGATCGGGTGCGCCTGGTCCCGATCCGCGGCGCCGGACACGCGTTGCTGCCGGAACGGCCGGCCCAGATCGCCAGCGCTCTGGTGTCCTTCCTCCGCGACGTCGAGGATCAGCGCGGCGCGACGGCCGCGGGGCGCTCCTCCACCACCACCCGCCTCTCGAGGATCTCGCCTCCGCGCCAGATCGAGAGCGCGATCTCGCGCCCGATTCCCGACCGATACAGCCAGCGCTGGAACGCGCCCACGGAGTCGAGACGATTCCCGTCGATCGCGAGCAGCGCGTCGCCCACCCGGATGCCCGCGACCGAAGCGGGGCTGGGATCGAAGACGTCGTCGATGTAGACGCCGGTCTGCGGTGACCCGTCGCTCCCATCCACCCGCCTCGCCGGCGCCGCGTCGAGCTCGAGCACCGAGAATCCCAGCCACGGAGAGCGATTGGTCTCGCTCCGGACGAGGGGCTCGTAGATGGCCATCGCCAGATCCATGGGTAGCGCCGAGCGCAGCTCCCGCTCGGAGGCGAAGAGTGCCGCGAGGTCGACACCGGGGCCGGGCACCATCATGCCCACGACGTCCCCCTCGATGTTCAGGAGCGGGCCCCCGTGGCCGCCCATCGGAACGTCCAGCGAGGTCTGCATGAGGGTGGCGGTGAGATCACCCTGGTAACACTGGCGCTCCGGCGGACTCGACAGCGTTCCCACCGCGAAGGTCCTGCCGGGGCCCGGGGGGTTTCCCAGGGCGATGACCCAATGGCCCACCCGGACCCGATCACTCTCTCCGATCCGCACCGGATTCAGCTTCGGCGTCGGCGCCCACTGGGACTCTTCGAGCGCAACGACGGCGAGATCGATGGTGGGCTCGGTGGCGACGATTCGCGCGGTCCGGTGCCGGCCGTCGTGGAGCTCGATGTCGACGGCCTCGACCGGCTGGTCGCTCTCGTCAATCAGGAGACGTTGGGCGGTGAGGATCCGACCGTCGGCGCTGACGAAGAACCCGCTTCCGCTGCGCGCGGGCCGAAGCCCGGGATAGAGGCGCTCCTCGACGCTGCCCTCGCGCCAGGCGCCGGGGCCGGCGTCCGAGGTGGGCGACGCGTCGCTCCGCACCAGCCCCGTCACCCCCACCACGCTGGGCGCGACGGCCTCTGCGACGGCGGCGAAGGCGCCCTGGAGCCGAAGCGCGACCTCGAGGTCGCTCTGCGGGTCCAGGACCACGCGCGGGGTGGAATCGACGGCGGCGGCAGACCGGGGCACGACCGGTCCCTGCGCCTCGGCCGGAGTCGCCCGCAGGTGATCGATGTAGGCGGGGTGGGCGCTCGCGTCGACCTCCTGCGCCGCGGCCAGCAGCTCCTCGTTCGAACGCCCGGCCAGATCCGCCAGGGTGATCGGAAGCGGGAGCTCCGGCGGATGGGGCGCAAATCCCGAGCGCAGGGTCATGACGAAGAATGCGATGTCCCAGAGCTTCGCACGGTCCAGGCTCGCTCCGAAGGCGGGCATGGCCGTGCCCTCGATGCCGAACTCGACGGCGCCGACCACCTGGTGGGGCGTAACCCGGTTCATGCGCGGCCCGTCGAAGGCGGTGGGCGGCGGATCCTGCTCGGCCGCGGAGGGACCGTCCCCACGCCCCCTCAGCCCGTGACAGGCGGCACACGTACGCAGGTAGAAACGACGTCCACGCTCGACGTCCGGTGTCGAGGCCGGCAGGGTGACCAGGTCCAGCTCCGCGGCCAGCTCGGCCGCGAGGGCGGTGGCGAGCTCTCGCACGCCGTCCCAGGGCCTCCGATCGCGAATACGCTCCCGCAGCTCCGAGAGGCCGGCCCCGGTCTCCGCCGAGGCCCCGCGCGAGCGCAACGCCTCGCTCTCGTCCACCAGGAGCTGGCTGAACCGGAGCATCTCCTCGTACTCGAAGGGGCTCGCGATCTCCCCCTCCTCGACCGCCAACCCGTAGTCGAGGGCGATGTACTGGAGGAGGAAGACCAGGCGTTCCGCGGGGATGGGACCGGGCCGGGTCGGCGCCGCGGGAGCCGCCGGGGCGAGCAGCAGCAACCCGATCAGCGAGGCCGCCGTCGGACGCGCGAGGCCGCGAACGCGATTCCGGATGGAAAGACTGAGCATTCTCGGGTTCCTATCTCATCGACACGCACCCCCCTGAGCTTGAAGCCGAGCCCTCCTCCGACACCGAAAAGGGACACCCCGCGGTGTCAAGCCGGCGCCTCGTCTCGTCGATGAGGGATGCCGCGACGTTCGGGAGGAGCATGGCGAAGTCGACGGAGAATGAAGTGCTGCCCAAGGGTGGCATCGGTCGCAGAATGGTCCGTCTCACCGTTCTGTCCGCGGTGGTGTGCTCCATCACCCTGGGCGGGCTCGCCGCCTTCGCGACCTATCATCTCGCTCGCGAGCGGGCCGAGGAAGCCCAGGCGACGGCGCTGCGCTGGAGCGCCGAGCACCTGAATCGGCTCGTCTCGGACGGAGGCGCCGAGATCGAGGCGATCGCGGGCGACGCCACGCTCCGACACATGGCGCTGCGCCGTTCCCACACGGATCTCTCCCTCGGTCTCACCGAGCATCTGACCCGTTCCCGCTCCTTCTCCGGCCTGCTCGTTCTGACACCGGAGGGTGATCCCCTCGCCGCAGCCGGCGAAGGCGTGAGCTTCGACGAGCTCATGGCCGTGGCGATGCCGAAGCGCGCCCTCGACTCGGGACTGAGCGAGGCCATGCGCTCGGCAGACCTGCGTCGGGCCCTCACCTCGAGCGACGACACCGCCATCCAGATCGTCGAGCCGAGGGAAGGGATGCCCCTGGCGATCGTCTCGAGCCCCCTCCGCGATGCGAAGCTGGGATCCCCGGGCTCCATCCACGGCCTGCTCCACCCGGAGCGGATGGCCGAGAGCCTCCATGCCGAGCAGCTGGCCGGGGCCGGGTCCGTCCGGATCCTCGACGCCGGGGATCGCATCCTGGCCGAGACCGGGGTGGGGGTCGGTGTCGAGCTGGCGTCCATCCCGCGCGATCGACGCGACGCCGCCGACGCTCCCGGCGCCCATCTGATCCGCCGCGCGGGCGAGACTCCCCTCGCCTGGGCTCTGGCGAGCGCGCTGCCCCTCGAGGATCTCGGCTGGACCCTCGTCGTGCAGCAGGGCGTGGAGCAGGCCTTCGCGCCCCTCGCGGTCATCCTGCCCGGACTCGTGTTCGTGAGCGGGTGTCTGATCCTCGGCATGGGAACACTCGCCTCGATGATGGCGGGGCGGTCGGTGCGACCCCTGGTCGCCGTCACCAAGGCCATTCGGCGAGTGACCGCCGGGGACTTCGACGTCCAGCTCCCGGCCGGTCGCCTGCTCGGTCCGGTGGGCGCGCTCTTCCGGGCCTTCAACGGGATGACGGCGAAGCTCCTCGCCGATCATCAGCAGCGCGAGCAGAATCTGCGCGCCCTGAGCGAGCAGAACCAGGCATTCCAGAAGGAGCACCAGATCCTCTCGAGGCTCTCCGTCACCGACGGTCTCACCGAGCTCAACAATCACCGCTATTTCCAGGATCAGCTCCGACGCGAGGAGAAGCGGCTGAGCCGGGCCGGCCTGGGCCTGTCCATGCTCATCATCGACATCGACGACTTCAAGAAGCTGAACGACAGCTTCGGCCACGCCGCCGGCGACGAGTTCCTGAGACAGCTGGCGCAGATCCTGCGAGAGTCCGTGCGGGAGACCGATCTGCTGGCCCGCTACGGAGGTGAGGAGTTCGTGATCGTGGCCACGACCACCAACGCACCCGGGGCGGCTCTGCTGGGCGAGAAGCTGCGCACCAAGGTCGCGGAGTCCTCCTTCATCGTGGACGAGACGAAGCGACCGCGGCGGATGACGATCTCGATCGGAGTCGCCGCCTACCGGGACAGCCGCAGCAAGCTCTTCGCCGACGCCGATGCCGCGCTCTACCGCGCCAAGGCCGCCGGCAAGAACTGCGTGATGATCCACGAGCCCGAGGACGCCGAGGCCTGATCCCTCCCGCTCCGAGGGCTAACGAGCTCTCGCCTCGGCCACGACCCGCCGAGTGGCTTCGGCACAGCGCTGCGCCACCTCGATCGGTGCCAGGGTCGCGAGATCATCGCAGAAGACCTCGACTCCGAGGGGAGCCCGACAGCCACCGGCGTCGAGGATGCGGATCTGCTCGGCCACATCGGCGTCTCCCTCCCCCGGAAGAAGGCGACGGTGGAGGGTCTCGTCCACCACGTTCGACTCCGCCTGCGCCGGAGCATCGTCGAGCTGGATCCCCAGCACCCGAGGCGCGGCGCGGGCCAGGGCCTCGGCGGATCCGCCGCCCCGAAAGTGGTGCCAGACGTCGAACATCACACCCCCGTTGCTGCGCCCGGCGGCCTCGACGATGGAGAGGGCGCTCGAGACGTCGCTCACCTGGGAGAAGGGCATGAACTCGAGATGCACCAGCAGACTGCGCTCCCGCGCGCGGTCGCACAACGCCGCGAAGGACTCGACGAGTCGCCCCTCCTCGACGGGTCGACTCGCGAACAGCACCGCGTTGATCGAGCGGGCATCGACGGCGGCTGCCGCGTCGTAGAAATCCTCCTCGCCCCAACGTAGGAAGCCCTTGCCTTCCGCGGTCGCCCTCGCGTCTCCCGGTTCGGGAATCCAGTGCATGAGCGGATCGAGCTCGGCGACCTGGAGGCCGTTCGCCTGGAGCAGGGCGCGCAGGTCGGCGTCGGACAGACCGCTGCGACGGGCGCCCTCCAGGTCGTCGAGGAAGAGCGAGATCCCGCGGAAGCCCGTGGCGGCCGCGATCTCCACGCGCTCCCGAAGCGGCACCCGCGCCAGGGTGCCGGCACAGAGAACCAGGTCGTCGGGGCCGAGGGCCATGTGGGGCGACGCCTCCTCGTCTCGGCGCAGCCGCGCCATCGTCCGACCCGGCCGGATCCGGATGCGAGCCGGCGGTGCGCTTCGATCCACTACCATAGCCCGATGGGGCTCGGCCGATGAGCGTAGTCGCCAGGGGGGCCGCGCGGCGATTGGGTCGGCTGGGCCTCGCGGTGCTCGCCCCTCTCCTGCTCCTCGTCTACGTCCTCGCCGTCAACGCCTGGATCCTCGACGACGCCTACATCACGTTTCGCAGCGTCGAGAACTTCCTGAATGGTCACGGCCTGCGCTGGAACGTCGACGAGCGCGTCCAGGCCTACACCCACCCCCTGTGGTTCTTCGTCGTCTCCGCCCTCGTCGCCCTCACGGAGGAGGTCTATCTCACCGCCATCTCCGCCAATCTCGTGCTCTCCCTGGCGGCTGTCGGCGGAATGGCCTGGCTCGCGACCGACGGGTTCCGCCGCGATCTCTGGAAGGTCCCCCTCACGGTCCTGGCCCTGCTCTCGTCGAAGGCGGTGATCGACTACGCGTCTTCGGGGCTCGAGAATCCGCTCTCGTATCTTCTCGCCACCGCCTTTGCCATCTGCCTGCTGTCGCCGCGGTGGCGCCTGGAGAGCCGCTTCGTGGGGCTCTCGCTCTTCGCCACCCTGGCCTTCTTGAATCGCCAGGACACGATCCTTCTCTACGCACCGGCGCTCCTGGGGTGGGCCGCGATCCGGGGGCGCGCGCTCTCGCGGGCCGCGTGGGCGAAGGCCGCGGCCGCCACCGTGCCGGCCGCAGCCTGGCTCGGCTTCTCGCTCCTCTACTACGGGTCCGTCTTCCCGAATACGTCCTATGCGAAGCTCTCCGCTACCGGCTTTCCCGCTGCCTGGCGCCTGGAACGGGGCCTCGACTACCTGCGCAACAGCGCCGAGTGGGACCTCCCTCTCTACGCCCTGATGGCGGCCGGGATCGCACTCTGCCTGCGCAGACGAGACCGCGCCTGTCTCGCGCTCTACGCCGGCGTGGTCGCTTACCTCGTCTACGTGGCGCTCTACGCCGGCTCCGCCACCCACCTGACCGGACGCTTCGCGGCCGTGCCCCTCTTCCTGGCGATCGGGCTCTTCGTCCACGTGCTCGACAGCCGCAGGGGAGCCGCGGGAATCGGGGCGGCTCTGCTCGCCTTCAACGTCCTGAACCCGGCGGCCGCCATCAAGTTCGGAACGAAGGCCTACGACTCCGAACGCACCCTCTTCCGCTCGCGGCCGCTCGGAGAGGACGAGCTCCTCGCTGCACGCAGCTACATCGACGCCAAGAAGTTCATCTATCCCGACTTCGTCCCGCTGACGAGCAACTGGAAGCCCGGCGCCACCTACGGGCCCGACAATCTCTGGTACCAGGGAGGGCTTCAGTTCCGCGCGAGCCCGCAGCGAGTGCACGTGGGCGGATTCATGCACGGCGAGGCGATCGGCTACTTCGGTTACGCCGCCGGCCCCCGCAAGTTCGTGATCGATCGGGTCGGTCTCACCGACCCGCTGCTCGCGCGGCTCCCGGCCATGCGACCCGCGCGCATCGAGGAGTGGAAGTCGGGACACTTCCTGCGCCGGATCCCCGAGGGCTACGTCGCGTCGGTGGCCGGGGGCGGGAATCTCCTGAAGGACCCGAGCCTGAAGACCTACTACGACAAGGTCCGACTCGTGACCCGCGGCCCCCTACTCGACGGCGCGCGCCTGCGGGAGATCTGGCGGCTCAATACCGGCTACTACGATGCGCTGATCGAGGACTACCTCGCGCGCGAGGTGCGCCCCGCGATCGAGCGGGCCCGACAGCGACGATCGGCGCCACACGAGGCGCCGGCGGATTAGCTGCGTGCTCGGGCCAGGGCGACGAGGCCCAGGACGCCCACGAGCAGGGAGGTCGTGGCCCCCGGCTCCGGAACCGCGGAGATGCGCAGCGGGTAGAGGCTCTGCGGCGCCCCACTTCCGTTGTCCGAGACGAGCAGCAGGCCCTGATCGCCGGCGTCGAGGGGGGGTCCGAGGGTCAGGCCTTCGAAGTTCTCGAGGACTCCGGTCCGCTCCCAGAGCAGCGTCTTCCCAACCGGCGTGAAGGGATCCGTCGCGAGGCTCGCGAGAGCCGAGGTGTCCGTCGCACCGTCGAAATCCACCTGGTAGAGACGCGCACGAAAGAGCGCGGAGCTGAAGCTGCGCTCGAGGACCAGGAGCTCGCCGTCGGGAAGCGCGAGCAGGTCGGAGACACCGCTGCGCTCCTGGCCGAGGAAGGGAGCGCCGGGATAGGGATCGGTGAGGTAGGCCCACTGGCCATCCGGCGCAAAGGTCGCGTCGAAGCGCTGGAGGCGGACGAGGGTTCCTGCGCTCGCAGTCGCAGTCGGTCCGTCGACCGCGAGGGCCTCTTCGTTCGCCGTCCAGAGCGCATCGTCACTGCCGCTCGCCGCCACCCGCATCGAGAGCGACTCGAGGCTCAGATTGCTGCGCACCTGGGCGTAGACCGGGGGAAGCGCCACGCTCGAGAGCTCCGCGCCATCGGAGAGCCGGTACTCGCGGATGGCAGGACCGGCCTCGTCGGCCGCCAGCACCGAGCCGCCGAGTGGATGATGGACGAGCCCCTCGAGGTCGCTGCCGGATGCCAACACCTGGGAGTCCACGACCGAGGCGGAGAGGATCGCGGCGCTGGCCGGGTCGATCTGAATGGAGAGCTCGAAGAGCACGGCGCCGGCATCGCTGATCGCGTAGTAGCGATCCGCCCCGGCATAGACGATGCCCGAGAGCTGAGAGGCGCCCGGCGAGCCCGCCGCCAGAGCGGTGGAGCCGTGGCCCGGATCGACGATGGTTACGCCGGCGGGGGGCGCCGCAGCAACGGCTTGGGGGGATGCCGCAGCGACGGCTTCCGGGGAGGGTGCAGGGGATCGCGCCAGATCCGGCGTCGGAGATACCGCCGTGCAGGACAGGAGCCACGGCCACCCGAGCAGGAGCTTCCAGGGCTGCACCCGGCGCCGTCGCGCGCCCACGGGGGGCTGTTCATTCATGGATGCTCTTATCGGCCGGCGGTGCGCCGGCCTTCGCACACTTCCCGGCTCGAGCACGAAATGGGACGTGCCGGATGCGTCGCCGGATCCCGACCTGCCGCCTCGGGAAGTCCGCATACTGCAGGTCTGCCGCGCTGCGAGAGGGAGGAGCGGTGGGTCAGATCGCCGCCCCCGCACCCACGAGCCGTCGCACGCCGATGAACTGGATCACCGCGAAGGCGAGCACGATGTTGGCGACGAAGAGCACGGCGATGGCGCCGCTCGGATGGAACACGTCGGCGAGAACGAGGAGCAAGCTGCCCGCTACCCAGGCCAGATCGGCGAGGATGATCGCGTTGGCGATGGGGGGCGAGATCATTCGACGCGACGCGACGAACAGGAGCACTCCCGCGAAGACCAGAAGGTTGAGCCCCACGACGTTGACGAGCAACGCCGGCTCGACACCGAGGAGGTCCGCGATGGCGGCACCTGCCACGCAGAAGGTCGCTCCGGACAGCGAGGAGAAGACCGCGTTGGCTCGCAGGCTGATGCGCAGGAGGCGTGCGGGGTCGGACGGGGATTCGGTCATCGGGAGCTCTCCTTCGAGGGGGGTGAGGTGACACCATCGAGCAGCTGATCGAGGGCCCGACGAGCCAGGGGAAAGGCCTCGTCGTCGTCGAGAAGCTCGCGACGCAGGTTTGCCTCCTGGGCGAGAGCGTGCAGCGAGAATGCCAGGGCAGCGGCGTCGACTCCAGGGCGAAGCTCCCCGAGTCGAGCTGCCAGGCGCGCCTGCTCGTCGAGGGTGTGGACGAACCGACGCGTGTAGCGCGCGACGGCTTCCCGAACCGCTCCCGGGCGGCCGCTGAAGTCGTGACCCGCGGCGGCGAAGAAGCAGCCGCCGCGATAGTCGATCCCATCCAGGTGATCGAGCCAGGCGCGCGCCAGGGCGCGCAGCCGCGCCAGCCCGGGCTCGCTGGCTTCCTGGGCCTCGGCGAGGAACCCGGCGTAGGCGTCAGCCGCGGCGTCCACGACGGCCAGCTGGAGCGCCTGCTTCGAGCCGAAGTGAGCGGCCACCCCGGGCTTGCTGAGGCCCACCTCCGACGCCAGGCGGCTCAGGGACAGGCTCTCGAGCCCTTCGGCCGTACTCAGGTCGACCGCCGTCGCGACGATCTGACGACGCCGCCGGGCTCCGTGGCTCTCGGATCGCATGAACCAAAAATACACGATTGTATTTTTATTACAATACGATCGTAATATTCTATGGCGGAGGCGATCGCCCCGCGATCGGGCCTTTGCAAGAATGACGGGGCCCCGATCCCATCACCCCTGGGGCGATCGCGAGGTGGATCCATGCACAAGCCGGCTCTCGTCATCCTGGTCGCCACCGCCTGCACGGCAGCGCTCGGGAGCTTCGCCGTCTGGGCCCAGGCGATCGATGGGGACCCCTGCCGAACCGCCTGTTACCAGCAGAAGGCCGCCTGTGTCAGCGAGTGCGGCGCCCACTCCAATCCCGTCGAGTGCGAGGCCGCGTGCCACGAACAGCTCGACGAGTGCCTGATCCAGTGCGGCTGATCGCCGCCCGCGCCCGTCGAGCCCGCTAGCGCAGAGCCCGGGCCTCGTCGCCGATCAGGACGGACTCGCCCCGGGTCACGAAGGCGGCGGTCACCTCGAGGATCGGCAAACCCGCCAGGGCACCGACGATGTGGGCCTGGGTCGGTGCCTGGAGCCAGGTGAGGGGCCTCCAGGCGATCGACCCCGTGCAGGTCTTCACACTCCGGACCACGCTTCCCTGGGGATAGGTGGTGGCGTGATTCAGCGCCGCGCCAGGGCCCGAGACGTTGGGGATGTAGCGCCAGCCGAGCCAGTCGGTCCTCCGACTCTCCTCGTTCCATGCCTCCACGTCCGCCGCCGAGAGATCTTCGCCCTCCTCGAGGCTCATCTCGAGGAAGGTGTTGCCCTCGTAGGCGGCCTCCGCCGTCCAACGCCCCGGCAGGTAGCGGGCCTCCTCGATCTGGGCGCCGATCTTCGGAATGCCCGTCGCCTCCCGCCCCGGCAGGATCGGCGCCACCTTGTTCTCCCAGACGACCAGGGAGAAGCCGCCCTCGACGTGATCGACCTCGCCGTCGAAGCGCACCGGGACGTTCACGGCCACGAGGTTGTAGACGCCGCCTGCCATCCAGTCGACGCCGCGATTCATGACGAAGGCCACCGTAATCATCGGCTCCGTGACCTCGAGGGCTTCGGGCACGTAGGCCTCGACGGCATCCACTTCCGTCCGGTACTGCACGACGAGACTCGTCACGTCCCGATAGGTGGTCGTCGTGGTGACATGCTTCAGCCCGCCGAAGTGAGCCGGCATCATGTAGCGGTGGTCATCCTCGAACCTGAATCGACCCATGGCGCCTCCCGGAACCCCGCACGTCGCAGCGGTAGCTGCCGCGCGGAGCGAGCCGCCCTTATACCACGCGCCCGGCGAGCCCCGACCTCGGGGGCGTCGGCTCGCCGCCGTTGAACCCGGCGGAGGAGGGGACGTACTCTGAGACATGCGCCGGCGCAATCCGGAGACGAGACGCAGGATCGGAGCCCACCCGCGCTCCGCAGAAGGGATCGATCGGCGAGCGGCCTCCGGGATCGCCGCGCGAGTGCCGACTTGCCCCCGCATCGCGTAGGATTGTTCGCCTTCGAAGGAGATCCGCATGCCGGTTCCTGGAGCCGCTGATCGCGACGAGACGACTGCTGCCCGATCGTCGGGCAGCACCGGCGCCCGGGCACTCACCATCATCCGGAACTACTTCCGCGAGCACTCTCTCCGCGAGGTCTTCGGAATCCTCGCCGAGCAGTATCTCGGCACGCTCCTCCGCTCGATTCCCGGCGCAGAAGGGCTCGCTCTCCGCTCACTCCTCTACAGAGGCCTCTTCAAGAAGCTGGACGGGTTCGCCTTCATCTACCAGGGGGCCTACATCGACCACTGCCACGGGATCAGCGCCGGTCGTTCCCTCTCCATCAATTCCATGGCCTACGTCAGCGGGCGAGGGGGTCTGACCATCGGCGACGGAGTGCTGATCGGGCCGAACACCGTCGTCGTCTCGCACAACCACAACTACGAGTCACGCCTGCGCCCCATCAGCGAGCAGGGTCATCGCCTTGCCCCCACTTTCATCGGCGACGACTGCATGATCTGCGCGAACTCCGTGGTGCTCGCCGGAGTTCGCGTCGCGACGGGGACCGTCGTCAGCTCCGGAGCCATCGTCACCAAGGACACGGAGCCCTACTCGATCGTCGCCGGGATCCCCGCCCGCCACATCCGCTATCGCGACGAGCCGACGCCCGATGACCAGCCGCTGACGCACGAAGAGGTCTACCAGAGCGGGCCTTGACCTGCGCCGCGACGAAGGAGCACCTGCCAGTATGAAGAACCGACCCAGCATCATCTGCTACACCGACGGGCTTCCGGTTGGCGAGCTCGACCAGTTCGCGCGCCGGATCGAAGAGCTCGACTACGATTCGCTCTGGGTCACCGAGTTCACGGGCCGCGATCCCTACACCACGGCGGCTCATCTCCTCGCCCGGACCGAGCGCCTCACGATCGCGACCGGGATCGCGAACGTCTACTCCCACGACCCGATCGTGGCTGCCCAGAACCGTCATGCACTGGCCGAGCTCTCCGATGGCCGCTTCGTTCTCGGCCTCGGCGTCTCCCACCCGCCCATGGCGGCTCTGCACGGGCTCGAATGGCTGCCGCCACTTCGCAAGATGCGGGAGTACCTGGACGCGATGGAGGCGACGCGCGTCGACTCGCCACCGCCCTCTGGGCCGGCGCCGATCTGGCTGGCCGCGAACGGTCCCCGGCTGCTCGAGCTCGTCGCCCAGCGCCTCGACGGGGCGAACACCTACCTGCTGCCTCCGGCCCACACGAAGCGGGCCCGCGAGATCCTCGGGCCGGAGAAGCGCCTCAACGTCGTCCTCCCGTGTTGCCTCTGTGACGACCCCGAGCGCGTGCGAAAGATCGCCCGCCGGGCCCTCAGCATCTACATGCCGCTCCCGGCCTACCAGAAGGAGTGGCGAAACTGGGGCTTCGAGGACTCCGACTGGGGCGACGGCGGGAGCGATCGCTTGATCGACATGCTGGTGGCATCCGGCGACGAGGCGGCAATCCGCAGCCGAATCGACGAGTACGAGGCGGCCGGCGCATCCCACATCGCGGTGAGCGCCTACAACCCGGAGGGCTCCGGGCCCCACTGGAAGCTCCTCGAGGCGCTCGCAGCCTGAGGCACTCCTTCGGCTCCGACTCGGGGACGGGCGCGGGCACGGCCCGGGGCCTATTGCGCTCGGGCGCTCTGGCCCGGTCGCTGTGCCCCGCGTCCCCTACTTTCCCCCGGCTGCCTCCTGGTGGAGCGTCCCCTTCAGCTCGGTGACCATGTGCTGGAACTCCGGAGATGCCCGCAGGAGCTCCCGGGCGATCCGGACCAGTCGATCCACGTCCTCCGGGTCGAGGCTGAGCGCCGTCGGGACGTTGTTGAAGAACTCGAGATCGTCCGGGTCCTCGATCGCGTACTCCGCCACCCGGATGAGATGCGGGTACACCGGCTGGCTCTCCGTGGAGAGCTCCCGCCCCATGCGGTTCATGCTCTCGTCGAGAAGCGCCAGCGTCTCGAAGTTGTAGCGATGGAGCTGGGTGTCCGTGACGGAGCCCAGCAGCGCGGAGATCGAGGGGGCGCCCGGCACGGAGACGAACCCGCGGTCGGGTACGGTGGAGGCATCCACCACGATGAAGCCGATGTGATGGGGGCGGTTCAACTCCAGGGCCTTGAAGCGTTTGACGATCCCTCCTCCGCCGATCACCTGGTCGAGGGGACCGCGAACGCCCAGGTTGTCGGCGATGCCACCGTCCACCAGATGGACGTAGGGGGTCTCCTTGCGGTCGAGGTAGGCGGCGGTCTCCGTGGCGACCTGGAATCGGCGGGGATCCTGGCGGGGGCTGGCGAGTGCCTTCGCCATCCACTCGGGCTTCTCGAATCCGCAGGTCCCGGCCCGGTTCGCGAGGGTGATCGCGGGGAAGACGACGGGCACCGCGGAAGAGGCCGTCACGGCACGCGCGACCTTCTCCACCGAGAGGTCCGAGCAGATCAGATCGAACTGGTCCTGGATGAAGGTGAATCGGGATCCGGCAGACAGGTCGGTGGAGTTGATCTCGATCAGCGGTCCGCCCGCCGCCTCCAAGTCGGTGAAGCGCGCCCCGTCGAAGATCGTCTCGTCGTAGTAGTCGATCGTCAGCGAGCTGCGATCGAAGAAGGGGAACATCAGCCGGAAGAAGTTCTTCGGATTGAACATCCGAAGCAGCAGGTCGCGCTCGACGTTCCTCTTGAGGAAACGCTCGTCGAAGTCCTCGAAGAGCCGGTCGCCGTAGAGGCCGAAGTACGCCGAGGTGAAGCTGCCACCGGAGACCGAGCTGATGACGTCGACCTCGTCGAGGAGCCGCCTCATCGTGCCATCGACCTCGATCTCCGTGTCGCGAAGCTCCTCGAGCACTCCGTAGGCCATCGCTGCGGCGCGGGTGCCGCCGCCGGAGAGGGACACGACCAGGGCTAGCTCGCCCAGCTCGTGTTTCTCGAGAGCGGTTCTGGGCCGGTAGCCGGCGTTGGGATCGACCCGATCGATGGCCGGGTTGCTCGCCCGCCACGTCGCGCATCCCATGGACGACAATGCGACCAGGCCGACCGCGATCCACGCCGGGAGCCGTATACGATTCATGGCCCGGTTCTCCAGTGCCCTCGATTCCGCAACCTACCATCAAATCGATCGACCGGACACCGGAGCTCCGATGGATCAGGCAGCCTTGCCCTCGGCGTCGTGGGTCAGTCGGAGCCGGCACCCGACGACGCGATCCGGGCATCGCGCATCGCCTCCGGTGAGGCCGTCTTCTCCCGCTCGATGTCCTCGATCTCGACCGGCACGTACCAGTGCATCCGGGGGTCGCCCGCATAGCAGCGCCACACCGCCTCCGCGACGGGCCGCGGCGATACCAGACGGAAAGCGCCGCTGTCCGCAGCCGGAGGAGCCGCCGGACGGAGCTCGTCTGGCAGCTTCTGGCCCTCGACGTAGATCGGCGAGTCTCCGAAGATGGCCGTGTCGATGACGCCGGGCAGCACGTCGGCCACCCGCACGCCGCAGCGCGACAGCTCGACGGCCAGAGCCTCGGTCAGCCCCTTCACCGCGAACTTCGTCGCGGTATAGACGGCCAGCCCCGGCGCGCCGAAGGTCGCCGCCGAGGAGGACGTGCTGAAGCACAGGGATCCGGGTGTCTCCTTGAGCAGCGGAAGCGCGGCGTAGATGCCGTTGATCACGCCGCCGAGGTTCACCTCGATGACTCTCCGGGTCTCTTCGATCGGGATGTCCTCGAAGAAGCCCGCGACGGCGATCCCGGCGTTGTTGAAGAGCAGATCGAGGCGTCCGCCCGTCTCCTCGGCGACCTCGCCGATGACCTCGTCGTAGGCGGCCTTGTCGGCCACGTCGAGTCGCCAGGTCCGGCATCGGTCCCTGCCCAGCTCCGCGCGCAGAGCCTCGAGGCCAGCCACATTGCGGTCTGCGGCGCCGATCCAGAAGCCCTGCTCTGCGAACAGCTCCGCCGTTGCGCGGCCGATGCCGCTCGCGGCGCCCGTGATGAAGGCAGCCTTGCCCTCTACCATCGCCGGCTCCTCCCCTCACTCTGCCGCCCATCCGGTCGGCTCCGAGGCGATCACTCCCCCTTCATCATCTGCGCGTAGGGCGCGATGAACGGAGACAGGCTCTCGTTGTCGACCTGGACGTTGACGATCGAGGGTCGACCGTTGGCGGCGGCGCGCTGGATCGCCGGAAGGATCTTCTCCGGGTCCGTGACCTGCTCGCCGTAGCCGTCCCACATGTCGACCATCCTCTCGTAGGCGCGCATGGGATGCAGGTCCGTATTGCAGGATCCGCGCTGCTCGATCTCGTCGGGCCGGACGTACTTCTCGACCAGGCTGATCATGCCCCAGCTCGAGTCGTTCGAGATCACGCAGACCACGGGAATCCCGAGTCGCGCCATCGTGTCCATCTCCATCGCGTAGAAGCCGAAGCTGCCATCGCCCGTGTACCAGAGCACGGGCTCGCGGTTTGCCGCCCAGGCGCCGATGACCAGGCCGGGGCCGGTACCGATGGTGCCGTTCGGGCCCGTCGCATGGAGCTGACCCGGCTGGTAGGCCGTGGCCGCAACGCCCATCCACACGGACGCCTCGCCGCCATCCATCACCAGAGACCAGTTGCGACCCTCGGCCTCGAGGAACTTCGCCACCTCGCCCGCACAGCGGGCGGGATGGATCGGCCCCTTGGCGTCGTGGAAGTCGGCGGGAAGATCCGCGGTCGTGGTGGGGCTCACAGGTCCGACCCAGGAGTCCCCCTCCAAGGGGTCCCGCCTCGTCTTGACGGCATCGAGGAGCTGCCGGGCGACCGGCCCCGCGCCGCCGGCAATCGCGACGTCCGCCCGGACGTTGAACCCGATCTGCGGCGTGTCGGTGTGGACCTGGATGATCTTCGCGTCCTTCGGAATGAAGCGGCCCGAGCCCAGCCGGAAGTCGAAGCGGCACCCCATCGTCAGGACCACGTCCGCACCGCCGATCGCGTTGGTCTTGAGCAGGCGGTTGCTCGACTCATCGCCGAACGCGCCACGACAGCCGGAGCCCGCGATCCCGACCGGCATCTTCAGATAGTCGGAAAGCTCGGTCACGGCGCCGGCGTAGGAGCCGAGGGTCGCACGCGCACCTTCGTCGAAGAGCATCGCCGGCCGCTTCGCATCGACGAGCAGCGCTGCAGCCGCGTCGACGAGGGACGACTCTCCGGCCGGCAGAGCGCGATTCGTGCCCGGCTGCGCCATCCGCACCTCCGCCTCGTCCACCTGCTTGAAGAGGAGATCCGTGGGGATCTCGAGATAGACCGGGCCGGGGCTCGCATCCGTCGCGTGCCGGAACGCCATCGAGACGTACTCGGGAATCCGCTCGACCAGCGTCACCTTCCGCGCCCACTTCGACACGGACTCCATCAGCGTCAGGGTCGACATGTCCTGGAGGTCGCCGGCGTCGCGCATGGCGAGCGATACGGCGCCGCCGATGTGCACGACCGGAATGCTCATGGAGGCGGCCTCCATCATCCCGGTGGCCGTGTTGCCGACGCCAGGCCCCGCGGTCGTCATGACTGCGGCGATCTTCCCGGTCGCCCGCGTATAGGCGATGGCCGCGTACAGCGCCGAGCACTCGTGGCGCACGTCGATGATCTCGATCCCAGCGTTCCGCATGCCGTAGAGGGCCGGCATGATGTGGCCGCCGCAGAGCAGGAACGCCCGTTCGACGCCCTCGCTCGCCAGCGCCAGCCCGACGAGCGCGCCTCCGTCCAGTGTCGTCACGGCTCTGCCTCCCGGTCTCCCACTCACTGATGTTCGAGGGGTTCGACGGGGATGAAGAGCAATCGCCGCGCCAACCCGGAGGTGCCGCAGCGGCTGCGGAGCCACGACGACGCCGGCTCGGCGAGGGGCGAACGGGGCGTCGGGCCCCGGTCCGGCCTCGGAGCGAGGCGATTCGCGCCACATCCGTCGGCAACTTGCGATGAGGTTCGTGAGTGGCGGCGAAGAGCTGGCGGCGCCTGGGTGTCGGGCTGACCTCGCAGCTGCGTATCCGTAGCGCGGCCCGCGGCCGACGCGGGCCGCTACTCGGGTCGCGCGGTCAGTCCGGAGGGCGTTCCCGGCAGCATCCCAAGATTTCGCCCCAGGCGTACCGGCACGTCGAAGTTGTGGGGGTCGAAGATCACGAAGTCGACGAGCCCGTCGGAGTCCAGGTCGCCGAAGCGGATCACCCCCGCCGTATCGAGCTTTTGATCACCCACCCGGTCGGCGAAGGGGCTGTCGTCGTCGCCCCGGTAGATCTCGAGCTCCTCGCCACCTCCCGACGCGACGAAGTCGAGGAAGCCGTCGCCGTTGATGTCGACCTCGGCACTGGGGACGAAGCCCTCGAGTCGAAAGGTGTCGAAGGAGAACGGGACCGAGAAGCGCCTTTTCGCGCGGGGCTTGTCGCCAAAGCCGACGCCCTCCTCGTAGCCGTAGACCGAGAGCGTCGCGTCCAGCTCCTGACTCAGCAGCAGCTCGACGAACTCGAGCAGACTGAACGAGATCTCTGCCTGGATCAGCTCGCGGGTGCCGTCGCGATTCAGGTCGAAGAGCGCATTCGAGCCAACGGTCTTTCTGGGGCCCATCACCTGATCCGGCTTGCCGAGATCCCAGCCACCGCCGTGGTTCAAGTAGAGATAGGTGGTCGACGTGGCGTCGCGAATGCTTCCCTGCGCGTGAGTGATGAGCAGATCGAGCCGCCCATCGCCGTCGATGTCACGAGCCTCGCACCCCACACCTCCGGATCCTCGGATGTGGTCGCGGGGCGTGACCAGCCTCAGTGCCAGTCGGCGGCTCGGCTCCCGGGGGTAGCTGCCGTCCTCGGCGCGCAGGAAGACGCGGATCTCGTGGCGGGTCGACGACACGACGTCGACCCGACCGTCACCGTCGACGTCGCCGAAGGTGGTCTTGGGCATGTCGACGAAGACCTGGAAGTCGCTCTCGAGGGAGAGCAGTCCGGTCGTCGGAATGATGAAGTAGTTGGCACGCCGCGGAATGGCCATCTGGGCCCGCACCTCGCCGGTGGGGGTGAGCGCCGTCAGCTGCCCGATCTGGGGGACGATCAGCCAGGGCTCGTCCCCGAAGTCCCGGAAGACGATCTGGTACCTCTCGAAGCCGCGCTCGTCGTCGGCCAGCCCCGCGGCGGTCGGCCCGGGCGCGACGAAGTCCCAGCGCCTTCCTTCTGGGCTCGCCAGGGACAGGATCGTCACTCCTTCGGGCCGCAGCAGCACGATCTCCACCCCGGGAGACTCCGGTCGCACGTCGGCCACGTCGTAGACGGCGCTCCACTCGGGAATCGGAATGAGGTGGTCGGGCTTGGCGGGGAGCTTCCCGTCCTCTCCCTGGAGGTAGACGCGAAGTACGCGCTCCTCCTCGGGCGGAATCCCGCTCAACGCCGCCACGAACAGGTCGGTGCGGCGGTCCCCGTTCAAATCGACGAGTTCCGCCGCCACGCTGCGGCCCTCGTTGTCGACGCGCGTGATCGCGAAGTAGTCGTCGGCCCGTGACGCCCCGGCCAGGCCGAGGCCGAGCACCAGCAGGAGCATACTCAGCGCGAGCGCGTTCTTCAGCGTTCGGATCAACGGGCCTCTTCGCTCCGGCGGTGGTGCCGAGACCGCGAGCCTATCCCGGGTAGCCGGCCGCGGCTAGAGCCCAGGACGCTCTGGTGGCCGAGTACACGGACCGCGTCGAGTCGGAGTCGCTCCGTCGCCTGTCTGCCTCAGGCACCGAGTTCCTGCGCCAGTCGCTCGGTGTGGCCCGTAGCGCCGATGGCGCGGTAGAGGTCGAGCGCCTCGTGCAGTGCGCGATCGGAAGCGGACGCGTCACCTAGGGCGTTCGCCAGACGCCCGCGCATCTCGAGAATGCGCGGGGACAGCGAGCGGGCCGAGATCGACTCGACGTGCTCTTCGGCGCGCTCGAGGGCGCTCTCGATCTCCGCGCGAGGCAAGGTCCCGTCCGTCAGCAGCATGGCACCCGCCAGTGCGAGGTGCGCCTGTGCCTCTGGTAAACGATTGCCGCCGGCGCTCCCCCGGTCGATGGCCTCGCGGGCAGCGACCAACGCCTCGGCCGGCTCGCCGAGTGCCAGATGGGCCTCCGCGAGCATCGACAGAACCACGGGAAACCACGCGCGCTGGGCACCTCGATACCGAATGATCTCAGCCGCCACGCCGATCTCGTCGCATGCGGCGCGGAACTCTCCGTCGACCAGGTACGCCACCCCGAGCGCCCAGTGCGCGGTCACGTGAGAGGAATCGTTGTCGAGCTTCTCGGCGATCTCGAGACAATGAACGCCTTGCTCCAGAAAGGACTCGGGGCCGCCGCGCGTGTAGCCCAGAGCAGCCCAGGCCCACTTCACCCAACCCAGGACCTCCAGGTCCTGGGATTCGTCGGCCACGCGATCCGCCTCATGAAGGGCAGTCTCTGCCTCCGCCAGGCGCCCCAGATCGATGAGAGCCTTCGCCCGGTTGAAGAGCATGGCCGCGCGCGGACCATAGCCGGCGATCTCCTTGCCGAGTGCGACGTCCGATCCGGTCTCCGCCAGCACCCGCTCCGACCACTCGAGCGCCGCTCGACCGTCGCCTACGTAGAAGTGCCCGAATGCGGGTAGCGTTCCGATTCCGGCGCGCAGGGCCGGATCGTCGCACTCCGCGGCGATCGCTGCGGCTTCCTCGCCATAGCGAACGTAGTCGATCGCCGATCCAGCGTGCTGCGCCCGCATCAGCCCGTAGAATCCGACCAGCCGAGCCAAAGCGGGTCTGTCTCCTGCTCGCTCGGCGACCGCGCAGCCCTCGTTGAAGACCGCCTCGGACTCCGCTTCGCTGCCACCCATCCGCCAACCGAGCTTGAAGAGCTGAAGACATGCTTGCAGCGTCAGGTCGTTGCGCTCCCTCTCGTCCGCGATGCCCGGTGCGAGCTCTCGCACCCGGCGCCAGTGCCGTAGACCTTCGCGCGGGTCCGAGAGCCCGGCCCACTCGGCCGCACGGCGGCACCAGCGCGCTGCACGGTCACGGTCTTCGGCTTCCTCCCAGTGCTGCGCGATCTCAGCCGCGTGCTCGCCTAGATTGCCGCCCGCTTCCTCGAAGGCCTGCGCCACCGCCGCGTGTACACGCACTCGCCGCTCACGGAGCTGCGAACCCTGCGCCACCTCCTGGGTGAGCGGGTGCTTGAAGGAGTACTCGAGCTGCGGATAGAGCGCCGCTTCGAACAGGAACTCGGCCGCGACGAGGGCCGAGAGGGCTCGATTGAGCTCGGTCTCGTCGAGCTCCGAAACCCGGGCGATGACCTGGCGGAGCAACGTCTCCGGGAAGCTCTTACCGATTGCTGCCGCCGTCTGAAGCAGCTGCTTCTCGCGCTCCGGCAAGCGGTCGATCCGCGCCGCCAGCACGGCCTGCACGCTCGCCGGAACCTCGAGCGCTTCGACCGCACTCGTCAGGCGGTAGGCACCTCGGGTTCCCGCGAGGTGGCCGCTCTCCACCAGCGACTGCACGACCTCTTCGATGAAGAACGGATTGCCCTTGGTCCGCTCGTGGATCATCTCGGGCAGCGCGGCCACACTCGGATCCTCACCGAGCTGATCGCGCAGGAAGGCGCGGATCGCCTCTGGCGCGAGCGGTTGAAGCGGAAGCTGCTGGTAGTAGGAACGCTGCATCCAGTCCGCCTGGTACTCGGGCCGAAAGTTCAAGAGCACGAGATCGCGGGTCGCGGGTGCGCTCTCGATCGTGGTCTCGAGGAAGCCATCGCTCGCGCCATCGAACCAGTGGAGATCCTCGAGCAGCATCACGCGCGTGCCGCCGTAGGCGGGATCGTGAAACACCTGCTTGACGACGCCGTGCAGGCGCTTCTGTCTCTGCTCCGGGTCGATCGCCGGGGCCGGGTTCGCCGGGTCTGGTACGCCGAAGAGATCGAAGACGAAGGGCAGGGATTCGCGGAAGCTTTCGTTCATGAGCAGCAGGCGCCCAGCGATCTTGTCGCGTGTGGTTTCCGGGGTATCTCCGTCGGAGATCCCGTAGTAGGCCCGCCAGAGCTCGAGCATCGGCAGCATGGGGATCGACTTGCCGTGGGCGACGCCACGCCCCTCGAAGATCGGAATCCCCTGTGCGCGGCATCCGTCGAGGAACTCGGCACACAAACGAGACTTGCCGGTGCCCGCGTCGGCCACCACGCCCACCACCTGACCACTGCCACCGCGAGCGCGTTCGAGGGCCGCCTCGAGCGTGGCCATATCGCGGTCGCGGCCGACGAAGCTCGAGAGCCCGCGCGCTCGGGAGCGATCGAGACGAGTGCGAAACGCACCGACGCCTTCGAGATCGAAGAGGCCGACGGGCTCCGCCACTCCCTTGACCTGCATGCGTCCAAGGTCCTGGAGCTCGAAGTAGCCCGTGACGAGCCGCTCGCTGTGCTCGGAGAGGCAGATATGCCCCGACTCGGCGAGCGCCTCCATCCGCTGGGCGAGGCCGACGGTCTGCCCCTGCGCGGTGTAGTCCATGCGCAGGTCGTCACCGATCCGACCCACGACGACTTCGCCCGAGTTGATCCCGATACGGACGCCAAACGGGACCCCGTACTGCACCCGGACCTCGTTGGCGTAGTCCCGCACGGTGTCGCGCAGCTGCAGCGCGGCATAGCAGGCCCGATGCGCGTGATCCTCGTGAGCGATCGGTGCGCCGAAGAGCGCCATGATTCCGTCGCCGGTGTACTGGTTGACCGTGCCTTCGAAGCGGTGGACGCCCTCGGCCAGGATCTCGAAGAAGCGCTCGAGGATGCGGTGCCACTGTTCGGGATCGAGCTGCTCGGCCAACTCCATCGAGCCCTTCACATCGGCAAACATCACGGTCACCTGCTTGCGCTCGCCTTCCAGTGCGGATCTCGATCGAAGGATCTTCTCGGCCAGGTGCTTCGGCGTGTAGTCACGTGGCGTCCGCTCGGACTCCTGGGGCCCGGCTGGAGCCGGGCTCGGCGGAGAGCTTCCCACCCTGGCGATGGCGCGTCCGTCCCGGACCGCGACCCTCTGGATCTCGACCAGCTCCTCGATCAGCTCTTCCAGCTCGTCGTCATCGAGGGCGAACTCGCGTTGGAGGGCGCGGAGCGACACCCGCTCGTTGCGTTCCAGGAACGCCCGGGCCGCCTCGATCGTCTTCAAGAAGCTCATCGAACCGATTCTACACCCACCGCCGAGGGGAAGGACGCCGCGGCGCGAGCGAAGTGTGAGAAGGACCGAGCCGGCCGACGGACCGGCACGATGGCCCGATCGGTCTGATACCGGGCGACAGGCGCCCCCGCCCGAGATACGCTCGCCGCCTCGCGCGGCGCTCGACTCGGTCGAGGGGGCCTCGAACCTGCGCCGGCGAACGCCTCGCTCAGCGACCGGCCTCGGCGGAGTGCCAGGCCTGCTGGGTCCTCGGAGACGCCGAGCGGGTCCTGCGCAGGGTCGGGGGGCCGGAGCAACAGGACGAGCTGCAGGCCCGGATCGACGGCACCCACGCTCTCTTCGTCGATCGCGGAGAGGTCGTCGGCCCCCTTCCGCACATCCTGCTCGAGCGAGCGGGGCTCGCCCGCATGCAAGGCGATGACGACGCCATGGCACGCGGCCTCGCCGACGCGCGGCAGCGTTTCTCGGAGATCGGAGTCAACGGCTGGGAGGATTGCGCGAGGTCGATCGAAGCGTGACCTACACGCGATGCAGGCGGCGGTTGCGCCGACCTCTCGTCTCGAGACCCGATTCCAGCCGGGGCCGAACGATGCGCCACTTCTGCATCTCCTCGGGGTAGAGTGGAACCCATGAACTGCTCCGGCTGCGGGCACGAGAATCGGGATTCGGCGAAGTTCTGCGAAGCGTGCGCGACGCCGCTCGCACCGAGCTGCGCCAGCTGTGGGACCGGGCTCCGCCCGGGCGCCCGCTTCTGCGACGAGTGCGCGCATCCGGTGGACAGTGCCGCCCCACCGGCCGCCGCCGGGGAATCTGCACGAAGTCCCCGCGACTACACGCCCAAGCACCTCGTCGACCGGATCCTGCAGAGCAAGTCCGCACTCGAAGGGGAGCGCAAGCAGGTGACCGTGCTCTTCGCCGATGTGAAGGGCTCGATGGAGTTGGCCGAGCAGCTCGATCCCGAACAGTGGCACCGCATCCTCGAGCGCTTCTTCGAGATCCTGACCGAAGGCGTCCACCGCTTCGAAGGCACGGTCAACCAGTACACCGGTGACGGAATCATGGCGCTCTTCGGCGCACCGATCGCCCACGAGGACCACGCGCAGCGAGCCTGCTTCGCGGCGCTGCAGTTGCGTGAGGAAGTCTCGCGCTACGCCACGGAGGTGAAGCGGGAACACGGGCTCGGCTTCTCCACGCGGATGGGCATCCACTCGGGCGAGGTCGTGGTCGCGAGCATCGGCGACGACCTGCGCATGGATTACACCGCCCAGGGGCACACCGTGGGTCTCGCACAGCGCATGGAGGCCCTCGCCGAGCCGAACTCCTGCTACCTGACGGCGGCGACGGCCGCGCTGGCCGGCGGCTACTTCGCACTCGAGGACCTCGGCGAGTTCCGTGTGAAGGGTGTCGGCGAACCCGTACACGTCCATCGCCTCGCTGGCCTCGGCGAATCGCGCACGCGCTTCGACATCTCCCGCGCGCGGGGGCTCTCGCGCTTCGTGGGCCGGGCGGCCGACCTGCGCACCCTCGACGACGCCCTCGAGCAGTCGGCCGAAGGCAACGGTCAGGTCGTGGGGGTCGTCGCCGAGGCGGGAACCGGCAAGAGCCGGCTGTGCTTCGAGTTCCTGGAGCGCTGCCGCGCCCAGGGCATGCGCGTGTTCGAGGGCCGCGCTGTTGCACACGGCAAGAACATCCCCCTACTGCCCATCCTCGAGGTATTCCGCGCCTACTTCGGGATCACTGCGGAGGACGACGATCGGACCGCTCGCGAGAGGATCGCCGGTCGGATGGTGCTGCTCGACCAGAACTTCGCGGACGCGCTGCCTCTGCTCTTCGACTTCCTCGGCGTCGCGGATCCGGAGCGCCCGGCGCCTCGGCTCGACCCGGAAGCACGACAGCGTCAGCTGCTCGCCGTGATGCGCCAGGTGATCCAAAGCGTGAGCGAGTCCCAGACGATGATCACGCTGATCGAGGACCTGCACTGGCTCGACGCGGCGAGCGGAGAGTTCCTGGAGCACATGGTCGACGCGCGCTCCGGCAGCCGCAGCCTGATGCTCGTGAACTTCCGCCCGGAGTACCACGCCGACTGGATGCGGAGGTCCTGGTACCGACAGATTCCGCTGACACCGCTGGGCGAGGAGGCGATTGCAGAGCTGCTCGCGGACCTGCTCGGCACCGACCCGAGCCTCGCGCCACTGGCCGGCCCGATCCACGCCCGCACCGGCGGGAATCCCTTCTTTACCGAGGAGGTCGCACAGACCCTGATCGAGTCGGGGCATCTCGAGGGGGAGCGCGGCTCGTACCGACTGGTGACGCCGATCGATCGCCTCGAGGTCCCGGCCACCGTACACGCGGTGCTGGCCGCGCGCATCGATCGGCTTCCGGAGCGCGAGAAGCGACTGCTCCAGGTGGCGTCGGTCATCGGTAAGGACTTCTCCGAGCCGCTCCTGGTGGAGGTCGCGGAGGAACCCCTCGAAGGCCTGAAGGCGGCGCTGGCCGCCCTACAGGATGCGGAGTTCATCCACGAGCAGGCGATCTACCCGGTCACGGAGTACTCGTTCAAGCATCCGCTGACCCAGGAGGTCGCGCTGGGCAGCCAGCTCAAGGAGCGGCGCCGATCGGTCCACGCCGCTGTGGCGCGTGCGATCGAGCATCAGTACGCGGAGCATCTCGAAGAACGTGCCCCCCTACTCGCGCACCACTACGAGGAGGCCGGTGCCGCGCTCCCGGCCGCACGCTGGCACCGGCGCGCTGCCGAGTGGGTTGGCACGACCGACGTTGCCGCAGCGATGCATCACTGGGCGCGGGTGCGGGTTCTGCTCCGCGCGCTACCGGGGGATCGTGAGGCTGCCGAGCTCGGTCTCGCGGCTTGCGCCCAGACCTTGAACATGAGCTGGCGCGTCGGCATGGGCCTCGAGGAGGCCCGCCAGATCCTCGACGAAGGGAAGGCCCTCGCCGATGTGCTCGGGGACCGACGTGCCCACGCGAGGCTGTCGATCAGCCATGCCCGTGCGCTCTGTGCCGAAGGCGACGTGGGGGCGTACGTAGAGGCGGCCATCGAGAACCAGCGCGCAGCGCTCGAGCTCGATCACGTCCCGACCCAGGCGAATGCCTGGGGATACCGTGCCGATTCACTGGGCTTCGCCGCGCGATTCGGGGAGTCCCTCCAGGCGGCAGAAGAAGGGCTCCAGCGCTTCCCGCGGAGTATCCCGCCGGATGAGTGGAGCATCGGCGTCAGTCCCCACAGCTGGTATTCGATCTGGCGCGGCTACGCCCTCGCGTGGACCGGCCGCCTCCCGGAAGCGGCCGAGGAGCTGAACCGCTGTCGACGTCTTTCTGAGGAGGACGACACGCTGGAGATGGTCGGCTACGCCCTGTCCTTCATCAGCGAGGTCTACTATCACGCCCACGACGCGGATCGACTGCTCGCAATCGCCCGTCAGGTCGAGGAGGTGAGCCTCCAGCTGGGCGAGCATCCGGTGATGGTCGCGCACGCACAGCACTCCGTCGCGTACGCACACCTGGCGGCCGGGCGCGCCACGGACGCGATCGCGCCGGCGCGGACCGCTCTCGAGATCCTGGGGAGAGTCGAGAAGCAGCATGCCGGCAGGACCGCGTGGATCCTGGCCGAAGCACTGCTCGAGAGCGGCGATCTCTCGGGCGCTCGGCCGGCCGCCGCCGAGGCGATCGCCCTCTGCCGGCGCTCGCTGCGCGCAAACTTCGAAGCCGCGGCCCATGGCGTACTGGCGCGCGCGCTGCTTCGCAGCGAAGGAGCACCCGCTCGGGACGGCGTCGAAGCCGCTCTCGCGGAAGCCGCCGCACTGATCGAGCGGACGGGCTCGACCACCCTCGCCCCCGGACTCTGCGAGTGGCGCGCCGAGCTCGCTGGAGTTCTGGGAGACGACGATGCACGCCGGGAGCTGTTGCGCGAGGCGCAGCAGGGCTACGAAGCGATCGGCGCACCGGCCCACGCCGCACGGCTAGAGGTCGAGCTCACGGCGTGAGCCGCCTCTCGGGCCTCTCGACGCATCGTGATCCTGATGGCGAACGACATCGCGCTGATCGACTAGAGCTCGGCACCGGGGGCAGGCAGCGGGTTTGGCTAGGACGCCGTTCGATCACCGGGTCGGACGTCGATGCCAAAGTGTCTCGCGAAAGCCACGTAGAAGTCCTCATCGCTCTCACACCGGCCCATGGCGACGAAGTCCTCGTCGGTCATCCTCGCGCGCTTTGCCAGAATGGTCTCGGCGTCCCGGCCTACGAGATAGCGGAGGTGTGGCTCGCTCGTGTGGATGGCCCGGGCGATCACATCCGCGGTGTCCTCCGCGGTGGACCCGCTTTCGATGAGCTTCGGAAAGAGCGCCAGGCTCCGCCGATACAGATCGGCGTAGGGAGAGCCGGCGGCTGGGAGCCGTCGCTTCGCGAAGATGGGCGTCAAGACGAGCCCCGGCTCGACGAGAACGACGCGTATGTCGAAGGCCGAGACCTCCGCAGCGAGGGACTCGCTCGCGGCCTCGAGGGCTGCCTTCGAGGCGCAGTAGGCGGACGCTCCCGAGCTGGGAACGCGACCCATGAGCGAGCTGACGTTGACGATGCATCCTTTTCTTCGGGTACGCATCCCCGGAAGCACGGCTTGGATGCAACGAATCGCGCCGTGAAAGTTCGTCTCCATGACGGCGCGAAAAGTGCCGAGCGACGTCTCCTCCAACGCATCTCCCTCGTCGATTCCGGCGTTGTTCACGAGATTGTCGACTCGGCCCTCCCTTTCGAGGATGTTCGCGACGGCATCGCGAACCGAGTCGTCGACGACGACGTCGAGGGCGACGACCTCAATCTCGACACCTGCGGCCTCGGCCGCTGCACGCAAGGGAGCTGACCTCTCGAGATCTCGCATGCTGGCGTAGACCCTGTGACCGTCCTTCGCCAGCCGTATCGCCGTAGCGAGCCCGATACCCGTGCTGGTGCCGGTGATGAGGGAGATGGTCATCGCCCGCACCCCTCTGTCGCTGGAACGTCCGCGGTGCCTCGCGCTCCGGCTGCGATCGCCAGCTCCTCGAAGGCCTCCCGGAGCAGCTCCTCGTAGCGTGCGGGGTTCGGGAGCATCTCCGGACAGCTCGTGAACGAGATCGTGATGCCGCCGTCGTAGCTCAGAACCGGGTGAATCAGGCCAACGCCGTCGAAGATCGGCCCGAGCCCGTAGCAGGCGGTCATGCGCGAGCCTGCCAGAAAGAGCGGATCTCCCGGGCCAGCCACGTTCGTCACGACGCAACTGAAGAATGTGGGGTGGAGGGATGAAAGGTCAAGGCTCCGATAGGCCCGTGCGGCGAGCTCACCCATCGCGCTCGGGATGACATCCGCGAGGTCGACCATCGTGGTCGAGCCAGCCGCGCTCGAGCTCTGCTTCGAGGCGCTCGCGCACTGGTGC
>CALDCK010000046.1 GCA_937937315.1 uncultured bacterium | reverse complement strand
GAAGGAGCAGGCCCGCCAGGCCCGGAAGAACGGTCGGGGAGGCGCATAGCGGAGAAACGATCGGGGGTTGGGCAAGCCGGCCCGCCCCCAAACGCACGGCTTCGTCTACGCTCTAGGGATGGGGCGTGGGGTGGAGCCGGGCGCGACCGACCGAAGGAGCCGTCGAGCGGTGGGGATGCCCGTCGTTCGGCGGCTCGCGGTCGTGGGGGCGATCGCCGCATCGATCGGGCTCTCCGTCCTGGCCGGACCCGCCGCCGCCCAGGATTCGCCCGAGGACCGGGCCCGGATGGCGCTTCGTGCGGGCCGTTTGTGGCCCGCAGAGAAGGCGGCCCGCGAGGCCGTTGCGGCGAGTCCGAAGTCGGCCGAGGCCCGTCAGCTCCTGGGGCGCGTTCTCGCCCGTCGCCTCCACTGGGACGAGGCGATCGCCTCCTTCGAGACGGCCCGAAGCCTCGACCCCGAGCTGGCGGATCTCGATCGCGACCTCGGCCGGGCGCACTTTGCGCGGGAGGAGTACGCCGCCGCGGCAGGGCCCCTGCGCCGGGCGGCGGCTCGCGAGCCGGACCAGGGCGTGCTGAGCCTCGAGCTCGGCCTCTGCGAGCTCGCTCTGGGCGAGTTCGATGCCGCCGCGACCGCCTTCGAGCGGGCGTCTCACGACCCGGTGGTGGCCCAGGTAGCGCTCTATCACCTGGGCATTGCGCGCGAGCGCGCCGGAAGTCGCGACCAGGCGCGGGACGCCTTCGAGCGGGCCGTGTTCCTGGATCCGCCCTCACCGATTGCGAGCCGCGCCTGGACCCAGGCGCGGGCCCTCGATCGGTCCGAGGGCGAAAGGCCCTGGAGTCTCGCTGCCGGTGCGGGCCTCGTCTTCGACAACAACGTCACGCGCCAGGAGATCGACGTCCAGACCGACGACCCGGACGGAGCCGGGCGCTTCGAGCTCGAGGCCAGCTACCTGCTGCCCAACGTCCGCGGTCCGGCCCTCGAGCTCGGCTATGACTTCCAGCAGACCCTCTACTTCGACGTGAGCGAGCTCGACCTCCAGTCCCACGGCCTGAGCGTCGAGGCCTCCGAGCGGGTCGGGCCGGCGGACCTCTCGCTCTCCTATCTCTTCAGTCTGAACACCCTCGACGGCGATCGCTTCGTGGACTTCCACGAGGTGCGGCCGACAGCGGGCTTTGCGCCGACGGAGTCCTGGTACGCCTCCATCAGTCCCGCGGTCCAGATCACGCGCTTCGACGAGGAGTCGCGCCGGGATGCCGAGCGTTTCTCGCTGGGCACCCTCCAGATCTTCGCCCTCGGCGGCTGGCATCGCTACGTGCTCTTCGGACTCGACGGTGCCATCGTCGACGCGAGCGGATCGGAGTTCGACCGACGCGAGGTCGCCGCCCAGACGGCTCTCCATTGGTCCTGGGACCTGGGCGAGCGTCAGGTCCCGCTGGACCTGCGCTACCGGTTCCGCTTCCGCGACTACACCGACGACACGCCGTCGATCGACGAGGAGCGGGAGGACACCATCCACTCGCTGTTGCTGCGGGCGGAGGTCCCGCTCGCGGGCCGCTTCTCCCTGCGTTTCGAGTACGAGTTCGAGGACTCGGACTCGAACCTCTCGTCCGCGGACTACACCGACAACGTGCTCTCGGCCATGCTGCGCTTCTCGATGTAGGAGGGTCAAGCGCCCGAAGGGCGCGCGGAGCGAGGGAGCACCCGAGCGGAGATCGAACGGTCAAGCGCCCGAAGGGCGCGCGGAGCCCGGGCGATCAGGCGCTGGCCGCGGCGACCGCCTCCTCCCAGGTGGCGCCGTTCCGCATCATCCGCCGGTAGCCCATGAGCTGACGCACCCGGTTGATGGCCAGCGCGCCGGTCAGGCGCCCGTCGCGACCGAAGAGGGCGACGAAGCGCCGCTCCTCCAGGCTGCCGTGGGCCACGAGCATCTCGTCGTCGGGCTGGATGCGCCCCGCGGCCTGAATCTTGAGCCCGTACTGATCCGACCAGACGAAGGGAACCGGGGCAAAGGGTTCGGCCGCCTCGGCGCCGGCCAGGAGCCGCCGCGCCGCCGCCTCGCTCTGCTCGACGGCGTTCGTCCAGTGCTCCAGGCGGATCGGCGCGTCGTACACCGGGTGGTGCCAGCGCGCGACGTCGCCGGCTGCAACCACGCCGGGCACCGCCGTCGCGCAGGTGGCGTCGCACAGGACGCCGTCGTCGAGGGCGAGGCCCGAGGACTCGAGCCATCGGGTCTCGGGCACCGCGCCGATGCCCACGACCACCAGATCTGCCGCGACCACCGAGCCGTCGCTCAGGCGGAGGCGCTCCACCCGCTCACCGCCCTCGATCGCCTCGACTCCGACCCCGAGCCGGACGTCGACGCCCTCGTCGCGGTGAGCTGCAGCGCACACGGCGCCGATCCGAGGATCGAGGAGCCGGGCCATGGGCGTCTCGAGGGCCTCGATCAAGGTCACCTCGAGGCCGCGCTGTCGGCAGGTGGCCGTCACCTCGGCGCCGATGAAGCCCGCGCCCACCACGGCGATCCGGGGGCCGGCGTCGAGGGCGCTGCGAATCGCCAGACAGTCGTCGAGACTGCGGAGCGTGTGGACACCGCCGAGGGCGGGTGTTCCGGGCAGGGGACGCGCTCGGGCGCCGGTTGCGATCAGCAGCCCGTCGTAGGCGATGCGCTCACCGTTCGCGAGCCGCAGGCTGCGCTCCCCGGGGTCGAGGGACTCGGCCGCCACCCCGAGTCGCAGGTCGAGCTCCAGGGCGTCGAAGTCCTCGGGCCGATTCAGTCGGATCTGCTCGGGCTCGCGGTCGCCGCGCAACACCTCCTTCGACAGGGGGGGCCGGTCGTAGGGCCGCTCGGCCTCGGCGCCGACGAGGACTAGACGCCCCTCGAAGCCGAAGCGCCGCAGGGCCTCGGCCCCGCGGATCCCGGCGAGTGAACCTCCGACGACGACGACGGTCTGCAGCTCGGCCACGCTTCCTCCCTCGAGCGGCCAAGACCATACCGAGCCCGCTCCTTCGGGTCGGCTCCCTGGGCCGGGTGCAGCGATCCCACTGCAGTCGGGGGTGGCAGGTGCAGCCAAAGGGCTGCACCTGGGGAGACCGGTGGCTCCGTAACCCACTGAAAACAAATGGATTCGGATCTCGGCACAGGCCTTGCTCTAGTGGGGGGCATGGCGCTCGTGGAGCTTAGACTGCAGCCTCTCCCGGATCCGATGGGGCGCCCCCGAGGAGGGACCGCCGGCATGCGCGATCGGTTCGACGACGAAGAAGACTTCGAGGGTGGGGAGCCGAGGGCCCGTCATCCGAGGCGCCGCCATCGAAGGCGCTCCGGGCGCACCGCCATGACTCCCGAGGAGCGCGCCTACCGGGACGCGCGCCGCCGCGCCAACGCGCGGGTCGGCTTCATGACCCACCTCGTCGCCTACGGCTCGGTCTGCATCTTTCTGCTCTTCGTCTCGGGCTTCCGCCCCGCCTTCATCGTCGCCCTCTCCTGGGGCATCGGCATCGCGTGTCACTACTTCGGCGCAATGGTCGCCCCGAACCTGAGGCGCCGATACATCCAGCGCGAGGTCCAGACCGAGATCGCGCGCAACGTTCCGCGCGAGCGACGAGACATCGAGGAGCGGCACGTGCGCTCCCTCGAGGAGCTCTCCGCCTCGATCGCCCACGAGATCCGCAATCCCATCACCGCGGCGAAGAGCCTGGTGCAGCAGATGGGAGAGGACCCGGGCTCCGGGGAGAACGTCGACTACGCGAAGGTGGCGATCGAGGAGCTCGACCGGGTCGAGCGCTCGGTCGCCCACCTGCTGCGCTACGCCCGCGAGGAGGACGTCCAGATGAGCGACGTGCGCCTCGCCGATCTCGTGCAGTCGGCCCTCGAGACCTTCCGAGACCGCTTCGTCGATCTCGGCGTGGACCTCGTCGTGGACGTGGCGACGGACTTCGCCCTGCGCGGCGATCCGGAGAAGCTGCGGCGGGTGCTCATCAACCTCGTGGGGAACGCCCTCGACGCTCTCGAGGAGAGCGGCGTTCGCGAGCCCCGGATCGAGGTGATGGCGGGCGAGAATCTGGCGCGGACCGAGTGTTGGCTGCGGGTGCGCGACAACGGTCCGGGCATCGACCCGGAGACCCTCTCGAAGGTGTTCAGCCCCTTCTACACCTCGAAGGAGCGCGGGACCGGGCTGGGCCTCGCCATCTCGAAGAAGGTGGTGGACGCCCACGGCGGCTCCATCGAGGCGACCTCGTCTCCCGGCGCTGGCGCAGAGTTCACCATTACCATCCCGAAGCACGCGGAGAAGACCTGATGGCAACGCCCTCCCCCGCGTACGGCTGCCCCGTGACCCAACTGCGTGGAGACTCCGCGATGCGCGATTCCAGCCACGAGCGACGACCCCGGCGGCATCGGCGTCGCGAACGCCGTCGGCCCCGAGACGAAGCTCCGTCCGATCCGGAGTACGAAGAGATCGACGAGGCCCTGGTCTCGGCCCCGGAGCGCGCCCTGCGCGACGCCCGCCGCATCGCCGATCGCAAGGTGGAGCTCACCGGGCATCTGGTTCGTCTCGCGGTGATCGTGGTCCCGCTGCTGATCTTCCTGCCGCCGGTCGGACTCATCGTGCTGCTCATCTGGGGCTCCGGACACCTGCGGGAGGTCTACCGGCTCTTCGTCGAGCCACGAGTGCGCGAGCGCTACCTCCGCGAGGAGGTCCATAAGCAGGTCCACGCTCACCTCTCCCACGAGCGTCAGGAGCTCGAAGGCGAGCACGCGCGCTCGATGCACGAGCTGTCCGCCTCGATTGCCCACGAGATCCGCAATCCCATCACCGCGGCGAAGAGCCTGGTGCAGCAGATGGAGGAGGAGCCCGCCGCGCCCGAGAACGTGGAGTACGCCCGCGTCGCCCTCGAGGAGCTGGCGCGCGTCGAACGCTCCGTGTCCCATCTGCTTCGCTTCGCGCGGGACGAGGAGATGCGCGTCGCGCCGGTGCAGCTGCGTGACGTGATCGAGTCGGCGTTGGAGACCTTTGGCGATCGGCTGGATCGCAGCGGCGTCGCGCTCGACGTCCGGTTCGACACCGAGGGTGAGCTGCGCGGCGACGCGGAGCAGCTGCGGCGCGTGGTGATCAATCTCGTGGGGAACGCGATCGACGCCCTCGACGAGAGTGGCGCGGGTGGTGGCCGGATCGAGGTGCACATGGGCGAGAATCTGGCCGGGACCCACGTCTGGCTGCGCATCGCCGACGATGGACCGGGCATCGAGGATGCCGGCTCGGGACGCATCTTCAGCCCCTTCTACACCTCGAAGACGAACGGCACGGGCCTGGGGCTCCCCATCTGCAGGAAGCTGGTGGAGGCCCACGGCGGAGCGATCGAGGTGAAGTCGACGCCCGGGAGCGGAGCCGAGTTCCTGCTCTCGTTTCCGAAGATGCAGCGCGAGGGGGGGATCGAGTCGTGAAGCCGCGCATCCTGGTCGTCGAAGACGAGCGCGCGATCCAGCTCGCGCTCTCGGGGCTCCTGGGCCGGGCCGGCTACGACGTCGCCGTGGCGGGCTCGGGCGACGAGGCCCTGGCGAAGCTCGACGAGGCCCCCTTCGACCTCGTACTCACCGACCTCGCTCTGGGCCGGGGACCCTCGGGGATGGACGTCCTGCGGGCCTCGAAGAAGCTCCGCCCGGAGACGGTCGTGGTGATGATCACCGCCCACGGCTCGGAGAAGATCGCCGTCGAGGCCATGAAAGCCGGCGCCGAGGACTACGTCCCGAAGCCTTTCGACAACGACGAGATCCGCCTGGTGGTGCAGCGGGCCCTGGATCGGACCCGCCTCGAGCGCGAGAACCGCATGCTCCTCGACCAGGTGCAGCGCGAGTACGGCTTCGAGAACCTGATCGGTTCCGGGCCCGCGATGCGCCGGGTCTTCGAGACCATTCAGAAGGTCGCCGAGACGGACCTCACGGTCCTGGTGCGGGGCGAGAGCGGGACCGGCAAGGAACTCGTCGCCCAGGCGCTCCACAATCGCAGCTCGCGCAAGGGCCGCCCCTTCGTGGCGGTGAACTGCGCGGCAATCAACCGGGAGCTCGTGGAGAGCGAGCTCTTCGGCCATGAGAAGGGGGCCTTCACCGGAGCCGACGCGCGCCGCCAGGGTCGCTTCGAGGCGGCGGATGGAGGGACGATCTTCCTGGACGAGATCGGCGATATGCCTACGGAGACCCAGGCGAAGGTCCTGCGCGTTCTCCAGGAGCGCTCCTTCGAGCGCGTCGGGGGCACGAAGCCGATCCAGGTGGATGTGCGGGTCGTGGCCGCCACGCACCGCGACCTCGAAAAGGAGGTGAAGGGCGGGGGATTTCGGGAGGATCTCTACTACCGGCTCAAGGTGGTGGAGCTCGAGCTCCCGCCGCTGCGCCAGCGCAGCCAGGACGTGGCGGCCCTGGCCCAGCGATTTCTCGAGCAGGTGAACGAGCGCCTCGGCCGCGAGAAGCAGCGCCTCTCCGAAGCCGCGCTCGCAGGGCTCGTCCGCCATGGCTGGCCCGGCAACGTCCGAGAGCTGCGCAATGTGATCGAGCAGGCGGCGGTGCTGGGTGGCGGCGACGTGATCGAGGAGGACGACCTCCACCTCCACGGGACTCCGACCCCGCGCCAGGAGGAGTCCGGAGAGCTGGGAGACCTCTCCTTCTCCGAGGCAAAGCGCCAGACCGTCGACCGCTTCGAGCGCGGCTTCCTGCTCCGCGCATTGCGTGCCCACGACGGGAACATCTCCCGCACCGCCGAGTCCATCGGAATGGTGCGTCAGAGCCTGCAACAGAAGATTCGAGAGCTCGAGCTCCGGTCGGAAGACTGGAGCGGCGAGAAATCATGAGAATGGGAGGATCCAGCATGGAGCGTGAACAACCCCGAGGTCTCTTCGCGAGGTTTCGACACCTGGTGCGCGGCATGTTCGGCGTGTGGCTGCGTCGCACCGAGCGGCAGAACCCGGCCGCCGTGTACGAGCAGGCCATCACCGAGCGCACGCGTCAGTACCGGTCGCTCAAGGAGGCCGTCGCCGGCATCCTCTACATGCGCAACAAGCTCGAGGCCGAGATCAACGAGCGCCGGGTGGAGATCGCGCGTCTCCACGACGACCTCCGCGGCGCGATCCGCGGCGGCCAGGACGAGCTCTCGCTCAGGCTGATCGAGAACAAGCAGGCGCTCATGGACGAGCTCGAGCGCGCCGAGCGGGAGCTGGACGGCGTTCGCGCCGAGGCCGAAGAGGCGAAGGCGAACCTGGTGCGCTTCCGGGACGAGATCCGCAACCTCACCCGCGAGAAGGGGCGAATGCTCGCCACCCTGGCGAACGCCAACGCGCGTCGGCGGCTGAACGAGGCGATCGAGGGCTTCTCGGTGGATGCGGACATGAAGGCCCTCGAGTCGGTGCGGGACCACATCGCCCGCGTCGCGACCGAGGGCCAGCTCGATCGGGAGCTTGGAGGGGACGACGCGAGCCGCCGCCGAGTGCGGGCGATTCGCGAGGATGCGCGTCACGACGCTGCGCGGCGCGAGCTCGAAGAGCTGAAGCAGAACTTCGCCCACGCTGCGATCCCGGATGCTGGCATGCGTCACGCCGACCCGATCCCGGAAGCCGGGCGGGAGGTCCCGGTCGCCACGAGCTGAAGGGGGTTCCGGGTGAGTGGCAGCTTGTCGCCGCGGCGGGCCGAGTCGAGGATCGCCCTGATCGTGCTGATCGCGCTCGTCGGTGCGTCAGCCGCTCCGGCCCGTGCCGGCACCGCCGATGTCGTGGCGGCGAAGGCGCGCTGCCAGGGCGAGCGCTGCCGCTTCGCTGTGACGGTTCGCCACTCCGACACCGGCTGGGACCACTACGCGGACGGCTACGAGGTGCTCGACGCCGAGGGAGAGGTGCTGGCCACCCGGGTCCTGCGCCACCCCCACGTCGACGAGCAGCCCTTCACCCGCACCCTCGATGCGAAGATCCCCCTGACCGTGAAGGAGGTGCGCATCCGCGCCCACGACTCGGAGCACGGCTACGGGGGCGAGGAGAAGACCCTGACCCTCCCGCGCTGAACCTCGGTCGAAGGGGTCCTCGAGCGCTAGCGGCTGTCGTCGGCGTCGTTCACCGCGAGCCTTCGCCGCATGAGGGCCAGGAGCCCGGCGCCGGCCGCGAGCATCCAGGACGCGCCCGGCTCCGGAAGGTAGACGACATTGTCGAAGCCGGTGTCGTCGTCGAGCGGCGTCGCCTCATCGCCTTCCTCGACCTCGATGCTGCCGATCAGGGGCCCATCCAGCGTGCACAGCCGGATGCCCATGAAGCGCCCGCCTTCCTGCCCGCTACCGCCTGGGAGCGTGTAGGAGGCGATCACCTGCGGCGGGCTCTGATCGTCGTAGAACGTGATGGTCTCGCCGTACTCCAGCTGATTCTCGAAGACTTCGATGCCGGCAGCCTCGACGGGAGGATCGAATGTGAGTCGGTAGTCGTCATCCTGGTAGACCCCGCCGCCGCCGTCTCCCCCCGGCGCTCCCCCCGTGGCGTCGGCGTAGAGCGTGCCGTTGAGGCCCCCGCCCAGGTCCACGTCGCTCGGGAGGCTCATGGAGTCCCAGGTGAAGTCTCCGAAATCGTGGCCGTTGCTGTAGCCCGCGGCCCCGTTGGCCTGGACCTCCGGCAGCGATGCCGTGGTGAAGACGACGGCGCCGGCGCCGAGCTCCGTTTCGAACGACGCCTGATCCGTCCAGACGACCTGCACCACGCTCGGGTCTGCACAGGTCGGATTCGGCGCCTCGGCGACGGCGGCCGGCTCACCACACCCGGGATCATCGGGGTAGTCGAACAGACCGTCGCCGTCGTTGTCGACGCCGTCGTCGCAGACGAGTCCGGGCTCGCGCTCGGAGAGGTCGTCGGCGCTGGTGCAGCCGGGATCGGTGGGGAAGTCGTTGGCGCCGTCGCCGTCCTGATCGATGCCGTCGTCACAGGCGACGCTGGCGTTCTGCTCGGAGGTGTCGCTGGGGGTGGCGCAGCCCGGGTCGTCCGGGGCGTCGGCGAGGGTGTCGCCGTCGTTGTCGACGCCGTCGTCGCAGACCAGTCCGGGCTCTCGCTCGGAGAGGTCGTCGGCGCTGGTACAGCCGGGATCGGCGGGGAAGTCGTTGGC
>CALDCK010000045.1 GCA_937937315.1 uncultured bacterium | reverse complement strand
GAACCGGGTCCGGAAGGCGAAGATCATCACCATCGAGGACCCGATCGAGTTCGTGTTCACCCACGACAAGAGCATCATCACCCAGCGGGAGATCGGCACCGACACGGCGGGCTTCCCCGAGGCCCTGCACGCGGCCCTTCGCCAGGACCCGGACGTGATCATGGTCGGCGAGATGCGAGACCACGAGACGGTCGACACCTCGCTGAAGGCGGCCGAGACCGGCCACATGGTCTTCTCCTCGATCCACACCAGCGACGTCCGTTCGACGATCAACCGCCTCGTCTCCTTCTTCCCCTCGGAGGAGCACGTCCAGGTGCGAACCCGCATCGCCGAGAATCTCAAGGCCGTGGTCTCCCTGCGGCTGCTTCCGAACAAGAAGCAGACGGGCCGGGTGCCGGCGGTCGAGATCATGCGCTCCACGCGGACGATCCAGGAGTGCATCAAGGACCCGGCGAAGACCCACGAGATCAGCGATCACATCGCCAAGGCCCGCTCCGACAACATGCAGACCTTCGACCAGCACCTGCTCGATCTGCTGCGGGCCAACAAGATCTCCGTGGAGACGGCCATGTCGGCCGCATCGAATCCGACCGACTTCCGGACGAAGCTGGCTCTCGAGGGAAACGACCCCGATGCGGTCGCCACCGAGGAGAAGGTGATCGGCCCGATGGAGCTCGAGTCGGACGAGCGCTTCTGATCGCGGGGAATCTGTGAGCGCCGAACCCACCGATCACAACCAGCGGATTGCAGCGATCCTCCGCGCGGCCACGAGCCGCGCGTCGGATCTCACTTGCGGTGGCGCCGCCCTCGCCTTCGCGTCCCCGGACGGCGCCGAAGATCTCCGCCTCCGGGCCGCCTCCGGCTTCGCCCGGGCCGAGGACGCCCGAGACGCGGCTGCGGCTGTCCTGGACGCCGCCCGGCAGGCCCTGACCGACGGCGAAACGGTCGAGGTCCCGACGCCCAGCGACCTCGAGGATCGCGGCGCGGCAGGAGTCCACCTGCTTCCCCTGCGCCACGGCAAGGCGGTCTACGGCGTCCTGGCGGCGGCGTTCCCGGCGGCGCCCACGGCGGAGACGACGCGATCCCTCTGCGCCCTGGCCGACGACCTGGCCCTGCGACTCGGCTACGACCACCTCGATCGGGAGTGCGCGCAGCTGCGCGAGAAGCTCGCGGACCGCGACGGTTCCGAGGAGGGTGAGAGCGAGGAGGTCCTGAAGCTCTCCGAGGCCCTCTTCGCCCAGGACATCGAGCTCCTCCGTTCGAACGAGAAGCTCGGGAAGATCGAGCGGCTCAAGAACGACTTCATCGAGAAGATGTCCCGCGAGCTCCGAACTCCGCTGAACAGCATCATCGAGGGGATCATCGCGGTGATGACCGGAGAGCACGACACGCTCTCCGAGTCCTCGAAGTCCATCCTGCGAAACTCCCTCGACGAGGGAACCGCCTTTCTCAGGACCCTCCAGAACATCCTCGACCTCTGGCGCATCAAGCAGGGCGAGCTCCCCGTCGAGACCCAGGACGTCAACTTCCGCGAGCTCGTGGACGAGGCGATCTTCAGCGTTCAGGACGGCCTCGGCGACAAGCCCCTGTGCATCGAGCCGCGCCTCTCGGAGACCTTCCCGCGCATCCGCACGGACCTCGCCAAGGTCAGCCAGATCCTCTTCCTGCTGCTCGACAACGCGGCGAAGTTCACACCCGCCGGCGAGATCGAGATCTCCGCCACGGTCGACGAAGAGCGGCTGTCCTGCTGCATCCGCGATACGGGGATCGGGATCTGTCCCGACGACCAGCAGTTCATCTTCGACGAGTTCTACCAGGTGGACGAGCCGTCGTCGCACAAGTACCGCGGCGCTGGCCTCGGCCTCGCCCTGGTCCGAGACCTGATCGTGCTCCTCGAAGGCGAGGTGATGGTCTCGAGCGAAGCGGGACGGGGCACGACAGTGACCTTCGAGGTCCCGCTCTAGGCATCACCCGGGGCCCGGTCCCGGCGGAGTGCGTCTGGCCGGACCGGCTCCCTCACGGGGCGGACCTTGCGGGCCTGGGGTCCGATCGGAGGAGCCCCCCGTGGGGGGATCGGCCTACTCCCCCGCTTCTCCGACCTCTTCACTGGGGTAGTCGGGTCGGATGTAGCCGGCGGCGATCTCGCGCAGCGAAGTCACCACCTCCTTGTTCTCACCGGACCCGACCAGCGAGCGCGCACCCTTCTTCAGCTGCTTCGTGCGGATCGAGGCCATCTGAACCAGGTGGAACCGATTCGGGACCTTGTCGGTGCAGTCCTCGACCGTGATGCGTGCCATGCTGCGTACCCCGTGGGGAAATCAATCCGGGCGGGAGCCTAATCGATGTCCCCAGAGAAGGAAACCCCGGCCGGCATACGCCGGCCGGGGTCCTCCGGTCTTATCGAAAGACCGATGCATTCGGCCTTCAGGCCTTCTTGCGGCGGGCCTTCTTGCGAGTGGCCTTCTTCCGCGTGGCCTTCTTGCGAGTGGCCTTCTTGCGCGTGGCCTTCTTCTTGCGAGTGGCCTTCTTCTTGCGGGTGGCCTTCTTCTTCCGCGCGGCCTTCTTGCGAGTGGCCTTCTTGCGCGTGGCCTTCTTCCGCGTCGCCTTCTTGCGCGTGGCCTTCTTGCGCGTGGCCTTCTTACGGGCCGCCTTCTTACGGGCCGCCTTCTTGCGACCGGCCTTCTTCCGCGTTGCCTTCTTGCGCGTGGCCTTCTTGCGAGTGGCCTTCTTGCGCGTGGCCTTCTTTCGTCGAGCTGCCATTCTTGGGTCACCCCCCTGTTCGTTTGCTCGAGCACCGGGACGTCCCGGCTTTCGTAGAGAACACGACAGCGAACTGTCCCATCGGCGCGGAACCTGCCGCTCCGATGGTGCTCTCGCCTCCTCTCGGAGACCGAAATCCGGAACTTGAAGGCAATCTGCCCCCGTTATTCGTAAAAATACGCGGCACTAGAGCAACTCTTGCAGACGACGCTAACACCGGTTTTTTGGGGTCGTCAAGGCACAACCGCAAAAAAATCAAAGCCATGCACTACAAAGCTGCGGGCGATGAACCAGTTCTGCCTTCAACTCGGGACCGTAATGTGACGCAGCACACCAACGCTCGTGCACCCCAATCACGCGCTCGCCACGCCCGTGCGCAGTTGACTTCCGCGCCCTGAACGACTACCCATGCGCGTCTGCGAGCCGCAAGCGCGGCTCCGGGGACACTCTTCCCCGAAGCGTTTTCAAGTGACTCCGAGCCGATTTTCGATGGAGTCTTCCGCACTTCCCGGGATCCACCTCCCCGGGATCCGACGAGGAATCCGAGTTTGGGCAGCGTCATCAAGAAGCGGCGCAAGAAGATGCGCAAGCACAAGAAGCGGAAGCTGCTGAGGCGAGCTCGCCACAAGCGCAAGCGGTAACCCGCTTGCGGCGGGCCGGGCCCCCTCGATCGGGGCCCCGCCGCCGGACGACCCAGCAGTGCCGGATCGCGATTCCCCGTCCCGGCGTCAGGCCTGGGCGCCGAACGCCGTGAACTCCATGTCCGGCTCGAGGCGGTTGCGCCGAAGGATCCTCCCGGCGAAGCGGTTCAGGACGTTCTGGCGCCGCAGGAAGGCGAGGGGCGGAGGCCGCCGGACACCGAGCAGGCACATGTGCTCCGAGATCTCCCGATTCGCGGGATCGATCATCAGACCGCGCCGCAGATAGCGAATCGCCTCCGCCTTGAAGCCAAAGGCCAGGTGGAGCCGCGCCAGGTTGTGATAGTGCACGGGGTTGAAGAACTCCTGCTTCACGGCGTCCCGACACAGGGTGAGCGCCCGCTCCAGGCGCCTCTCGGCGAGGCCCAGGGCCAGGCCGTAGTGCGAGCGAAAGCGCGCGCTGCCCGAATCGACACGCATCGCGGCGCCGAAGTGTCGAAGTGCATCCTCGGTCCGGTCGACGTGCAATGCCTCGAGACCCTGTCGGAAGTGCTCTTCTGCGGTGAAGGTGGAATCCATCACGGGAGGGCTCCTCGTACGCTGCCGTGTCCGGCGCGCCCCCTCCTGGAAAGCAAGGCACGTGCCGTGCGCATCCGAGCCGCAGCCCCCTATCCCAACTCCGCGGCTGGCGGCCCGATCGGGCGAACGCGTCGCCGGGCGACGCCGGTCCTCCCAGGGCCCGATCTCGTCACTCGGGTTACGAAACCGTCATCGGCGCAGGCCCTCAGCGATCGAGCAGCTCCACCCGCTCGCTGCGCTCGAACTCCTCGCGCAACGACGCGAAAGCCTCCGGATCGAAGGCCCGGTAGCTCGTATCCGAACGCCGACGCCAGTAGACGGGCTCGCCTTCGAGGCGCCGCGGATCGAAGTGGACCCGCTTCAGATTGCGCACGAGCACCTTCTGGGTCTGGGTGTACTCGAACTCCTCGACCACCCGGATGAAGTCGGGGAACCACTTGCGGTCCATCCCCCCGTGGGCCACCTGCTCCTCGCAGAAGTCGAAGAACGCCTGGGGGTCGAAGCGCACGCCGGATCTCAGCTTCAGCGCAGCCATGACCCACTCGTCCGAGACCGGACAGGGAACGCCGTAGGCGGCGGCCAGCACCACGTCCTCGTGCTCCTGGAGGATCCGGGCCACCTGGGCCGCCGAGAAGTTCTCGCCGTCCTTGCGGATCCAGTCGTCGGTCCGGCCGTCGAAGTAGAGGAAACGGCAGCCGTCGCGAACCAGGATGTGACCCAGGTCGCCCGAGTGGTAGACCCCCTGGCGGTACTTCTGGGAGTTGGCATCCGCGTTGTCGAAGTAGCCCTGAAAAAGCGCCGTATCCCCGGCGACACGGCAGATCTCGCCGACCGCTTCCGCGTAGTTCAGCAGCTTGCCGTCGGCATCGAGCTCTGCCGGAGCGCACTCCCGGCCGTCCTCGGCCAGGATCCGAACCGACTCGTCCGTCACCTCGCCGACGCTGCCACGGGGATCGCTCTTCCTCCGGAACGTGCTGATCGCCGCCTCGGTGGAGCCGTAGAGCTCGAACATGTCCTCCAACCCGAGCCAGCGGATGAAGCGATCGATGTCCGGTGGCGCGGCGCCGTTCCCGACCGCGTAACGCAGGCGATTGTCCGGATGGCCGGCCACCTCCGCGAGGATCTTCGCTTCGTCTCCACCGTACTCCTTCTCGATCGCTCCGAGGATGTAGTGGACGGGCTCGCCGACGTAGTTCCAGTAGGTGACGCCGTAACGCAGGACGTCCGGTACGAATCGGCTCGCACTGAAGCGCTCGCGCATGGCAATGGAGCCGCCCACCTGGAAGGCGGGCTGAAAGCCGAGGAACAGGGCGTTCGAGTGGAAGAGAGGCATGCAGGCGTAGCCCACGGCGTCCCTGTCGAGGTCGAGCTGAGCGGACACGCGCATGCCGATGAGCAGCAGCTTGAGGTGGTTGTTGTTGATGCCCTTCGGCAGGCCGGTCGTGCCCGAGGTGTAGATCACCATCAGGTTGTCCTCGGGATCGACGTCGACGGCGGGCGTATCGAGAGAGGTTCCGGGCTGCGCCACCTCGTCGAGGGCCCGCGCCCAGTCATCGCCGCTACCGGCGCCATCCCCCGAGCGCCGCACGAGCAGATTCTCCGGCGGGATGTGCTCGAGGCGATCCCGGATCTGTTCCACCTCGGGCCAGAACTGCTCGTCCACCACGAGCAGCCGGCTGCGCGACTGATTCAGCACGCCCGCCAGCGTGTCGCCCCGCAGCCCGGTGTTCACGCCGAAGAGCGTGAGCCCCGCGTAGCCGCAGCCCGCGTAGAGGGCGAGCAGATCGGGATGGTTCTCCATGATCATGGCGACATGGCCGGGCCGGCTGTCGTCCACCCGGCCCAGGCGCTCACGCAGACAGTGGGCGACCCTCACCGATTCGTCCCGGAAGTCGCGATAGCTCCAGGTCTGCTCGCGGCTGCGGACGGCGACGCGGTCGGCGAGCTCGGGATGAGCGGCCCGCGCGTCGAGCTGGGCGCCGATCACGAGGGGGGCCTCGATCAGGGGGGATTTCGACACAACAGGATCCTCGCTTGGGGAGCGGGCATCCTACCCGAATCTCCCCAACGAATCGCCCCGGCTCACCCACCCGACCCGAGAGTCCGGTGGCCCTCTCCTGCTCTCCCCCGGAGCCCGTCGGCTCCTAGTACTCGATGATCTCCAGGATGTAGCGCTTCTTTTCCTTGCCGCTGGCCGCCGCCATGAGCGTGCGGATCGCGGACGCATGCGCGCCACCCTTGCCAATCACCTTTCCCAGATCTTCCTTGGCGACCCGGAGCTCGAGCACGTGTGCATGCTCGCCGATCACCTCCTTGATCTGGACCTCATCGGGCTGATCGACCAGCGATTGGACGATCCCCTCGATCAGCGACTTCATCGGCACCACAACCCCCGCACCGACGGGAAGGAGATCCGTGCCGGGGCGCGCTCACTCGTGTTGCTCGCGTCGCGACTCCGCATCGTCCGCCCCGTACTATTTGACGGATTCAATCCGACAGGTTCAATCCGACAGGTCTGCTCCAGCACTTCGATTGCAGCCGTTCGACTGCGAAGACTCGATCTCGCCACCCCGATCGCAACGGTGGGGTCTGCGCCACGCTCTTCGCACCGAACTTCGAAGGACCCGCGGCTATCCCATCGCCCCGAACGGCCAGCGTGAACGATAGCGCAGCGCGCGACGCGCGGAATCCACGCCTTGCCACCGGTGGGTGTATCCCTCGACCCGGAATTCCGTGGGGGAAACCCAACTAACGGGAATCGCGGGGAGGCTCAGTGGCGGTAGGTCAGCCCCAGAACGACACGACTCTGGTCGAAATCGTCGGAATCGAAGTCGCCGGCGTTGTCCCAGTAGCGATAGGACAGGGAGACCATTACGCGACGAGAGAGCTGGCGCCGGAGATTCACCTCGACACCGCCGAAGAGATTCTCGCTGGGATCGGTGGCATCGCTGTCGAGTCGGGAGATGAAGCCCGTCACGCTCGCCGCGGTGCGCTTGCCGAAGTACTTCTCCACGCCAAGCCGGCCCGTCGTGTCGGTGAAGTCCTCACCGGTGATGTCGACAGTGAGCTCGTGATGGAACCCGAGATTGAAGCGCCACCCATCGGCTCTACGCAGCTTCAAGTCGGCGCGAGCGAGCACCTGGGACTCGTCGCCGCCGTCGTGGAAGTCGACCCAGCCCCAGCCCCCCGCCACATCGAACTCGAGGCCCTGCTCGAGATGAGTCCGGAAGCCCACCACACCCGACGCCTCGACGTGGTCTGCATCCGACTCTTCGTCGAAGCTGCGCTGACGGACCAGGGCCCGCGCGTAGCCCGCGTGCTGCTCTCCGAAGGGATTCTGGAACTCCACGTAGCCGGAGCTCTCCCAGAAATCCGCCCGGAAGCCGTCGTCGAGGACCGGCGTCCCTCCGGAGCCCGGAACCAGCGCCGTGAACTTCTCGGTATCGAAGCGCCCGCCGACCAGGCCGACGGCCAGCTCGCGAGCTCCCGCCAGCTCCCGCCAGTAGCGCATCTCGATCTCGGCCCGGTTCGACTGGATCATGTTCGCGGGGTCGTCGTCCGGGCGCCCGAGCTGCTCGACGTGGGGTGTGTAGGCGTTGGAGAGGCGGGCGGTCAGCCCCGGAAGGATCCCCACCTCGCCCGCCGTGAACACGCGGTAGAACGTCTCGTCGATCTTGGTGTCGTCGGTGTAGCGCCGAACGTCGACGCTGCCGTCGAACTCGAGCTCGTAAGCCGACTCCCGGTACGCGGCCTCGACCCGAGGCGCCGCGAAGTAGCCGAAGTCGCTGTCGGTGTCCGAGTCGGTGAGCCCGATGTTGTCGGTCAGGACCCCGCGGATCTGGAAGGACGGACGCCAGGTGAAGGGCCGGTCCCCCCCCTCCTCGGCGGTCGCCCCCCCCGCGAAGGCAAAGCAGGCCAGAGCCCCGAAGGCGAGATGGATCAGGAGCCGAAGCATCACAGATCCGCCGGCAGCACGGGCGAGAGCGGCCGTGTGTAGAGGGGCGGAACCCGGTCGTCGAATACCACGAGAGGCGCCTCGGCCGAGCTTCCCGCCGCGCGCTCGAGGAAGCCGTCGGCGAGCTCCTGGAAGGCGGGGTGGAAGACCGCCTCCTGCACTCCCGAGCGTGTGACGAAGGTGTTCGCCCCGCCGACTCGGAGGCCCATCTGCTCGAGCACCTCGATGTAGTCGGCGTCGCTGCTCTGGCGCTTCACGATGCGGATGCGATCGATGCCCGAGCCCGGCGGCACCAGGGCCCGGATGACGTGCTCACCGGCCGCGAGGGAGGTCGTCATGACGTGCCCCCAGGCGAAGGGCTCGGGTGAGGCCACGACGTCCATGCGGGTGCGATAGCGACCGTCGATGGACCAGATCTGCTCGCCGCCGGTGACGACCTGGGCGAGGACGCTGAACACTCCCGGCTCGAGGAGTCTCACCCGGTATGTGAACTCGGTGGGCTTCTCGCCGGCACGCGCCCACTCGGCGCGTGTCTCCGCCTCGCTGTCCGGCGGCGGCGCGTTGGTCGGGCTGCCCCAATCGGAGCTGGACTCGAAACGCTCACCTTCGAGCTCGACGACGACCTGCTCCTCGGGCAGGGAGCGGTCGAGACCGAGCGCGCGAACGAGGGTCCGCGCCAGGGCGCCGCCGGTGAGCGGCTCTCCTACGCGCCAGCCCGCGGCCGGAGCGATGCACAGGGGACGATGGGCGACGAGTTCGACCCGATCGACGCGGCTGCGAGGCGCGAGGTAGCCGGCCAGCTCGTGGGGCCCCTCGCGCAGCGGCACGACACGGGGACCGAAGGCGACGCCCAGGGCGCTGGGATCGAGGTGGCCCGCCTTGCGCTGGTCCACGGTCCAGCGCTGCTTGCCCTCGCCTTCGACGGCGAGCTGATAGAGCGCGGTTGCAGGCACGTCGAGCACGACGCGCACGGGCTCTCCCGGCGCACGGTCCTCGACCATCTCTTCGGAGATCCGGAATGCGGCGCGGGCGGGAGCCCGGCGCCCGCCCGCCTGGGTCGTCATCTCCGCCTTGTCGGCGCAGAGCAGCGCGAACAGGTCGCGACTCTCGGGCTGGTCCTCCAGCACCTCGCCCAGAGCGAGCGCTCGCACCAGAGTCCCTGCCCATTGCTCTTCGCGAACCACGACGCCGCTTTCCATCAGGGCGGGCTCGGCCATGCCGATCCCTTCCCGAGACTGGGCGGCAGCGGGCAGAGGTCCGATCGCCAGGGCGAGCAGGAGCCACGCGCTGGCGGCACACCACTCTCCGAACACTCGGGGCTGATCGAACATCGCCGCGGTCCCTCCGACGCTTGCGGCTGCGCTCATCTCGTCCCTCTTCGGGCCGACGCGGACGGGGCTTGACCATCGAGCCGCCCGCCGCATCTCGGGAGAGCGGAGGATTTTCCCCACGAATCCAGCCAGTTGGGGACGTGCCCCCGAGATCGGGCGGCGCCGCGTCCGGGGCGCCGCGCACTCCGGAGGGAATGGGTCAGGCGGAGGCGGCCGCCAGACCGACGATCTCGAAGGAACGCAGCGACAGCGCGAGATCGGACTCCGGCGGCTCGGAGCCGATCCGGCGGCCGCGCAGATCGACCCGCACGAGCCCCGGGCCCCCGCCCTGCCAGCGAACCCGCACCGTCTTCGGCTCCGGGGAGAAGTTCACGAGCCGAACCCCGGTCTCTCCACCCGGGCGCGGCTCGATGGCAGAGATCAGGACCTCCGGGTCATCGACCACGATCAATCGGTCTCCATCGCGAAGGGGGGCGTCGCCCTCGGCCCCACCCGGGACGAGGAGTGGCGGCTCGGCGAATTGCCAGGCGTCGGCGGCCCGCCGCGGGTCTCCGGGGGAATGGACGAAGATCGCCAGCTCGGCGACGTGGGCTCCCGGAACCTGGGCTCCGGGCGTCTCGATGGGCGGACCGGCGTGAACGGGACGACGCACCAGATCGGGGCGGGAGAGCCAGCCCACGGCGCGCAGCAGAGTGACGGCGAGGGAGCCGCCGCCGTCCGGATGACGCAGCCCTGCCACCTCGGGAAGGCCACGGTTCGCGACCGTGAGCGCGATCTCCGCACCGATCAACGTCGCAAAGCGGCGCTGGGGCGATGCCGCACACGGGAGCTCGGCCGGCGGATCGCCGGCGGCTTTCGACATCGGTCCCAGGGGTCGCTCCACCACCTCGAAGGCCGACTCCACCTCGAGTCGCCGCGGCTCGAAGGGCGCCTCTACGTGGAGTCGCAGCCGGTGATCCCGTGCCGTGTTGTCGAGCTCCACGCGGACGTCGACGCGATCGACCTGGGGCGCGAGGGCCAGGACGATCCGGATCGGCACGGTCGCCGCCCGGGTCCGGCGCACGTCACGGTCGTCGGCGAGCGCTTCGGGCACGCGCAGCACGCCACGAATCTCGATCTCTCCACCCGTCTGCTCGGGCCGCGCCTCGACCCGCACCTCTTCGAGACGAGACACGCGCACGCCCCCGGGAACCGGGTCGAAGGTGTAGGTGTCACCGCGGTCGCCCTCGTCCACGAAGCGCAGGGCGTCCTCGAGGACGCATTCCGTCGAGAGGTGGGCGCAGCGCACGCGCCCATCGGACGCGACCTCGACCCGCCAGGCCTCGTTCTCGATGACCGGCGACGCGGCCTCGCGGGCGCCGGTCGAGGACTCGAGGCGATACGTGCGAAGTCCTGCACCCGGAAAGTGATCCGCGAGGCGAAGCCGCAATCGGGGCATGCGCCGCGGGCGGAACACCACCGGCGCGTCCTTCCGGCCCTCGAGGTCCCGCACGAGTTCCGCCCGCTCCCGCTCCCAGTCGAAGGCCGACGCCGGCTGGGCACCGAGCCAGATCTCGACACACTCCTCCTCGCCCTCGCGACGCAGACCCACGGCGCAGACCGGATCCCCGAAGAACTCGGGAGGAAAGCCGTGGAGCAGCCCCGCCACCACGCCGGCCGGGAGTCGATACTCGGCGTAGACGGCGCCGGCCCGCTCGACCGCTGCGCGGACCGGGTGGGAGGTCCCGTCGGCGTCGAGGGCGTTCAAGGCCACCCGCTCCCCCATGGCCGCCGGCAGCGGGAGCTCTGCGACCCCCTCGGCCACGGAGGTCGCCGCGCCGTGCCCGTTCCACACGACGACGGGCCAGCCCCCGCCCTCCACGGCAGCCACCCGCGTCGCAAACCCCGCCGCGACCCGGGCGAGTCGACCTCCGGCGAGATCGGCGACCCGACGGAAGCGCGTGTCGACCTCGTCGTGGACGGCGTCGATCGAGCAGCCGCAGATCGAATCGTGGGGGTGGTTCTCGAGCGCGATGCGCCAGGCCGCATCCAGCAGGCCCGAATCGCCGGGCGCTCCCAGTCGCACGCGCCAGGCCTCCAGCGGCTCGAGGTAGCGGGTCAGGAGCCGGTCGTTCTCGAAGTCGGCCCGCTTCTGGCCGATGCGCGCCGAGGCACAGCCGGCGAGGAGCGGAGCGCGCAGGCCGGAACGGAGCTCGCCCCGGTGCAGGTCCGAGGGCTCCGCCGACGACGCCGCCCGGACGCGCTCCAGGTACCGAGGCAGGGATCCCATTTCGATGTGCAGCCCGGGAAGATGCGGCGCCGCGTCGCGCAGCGCGGCGGGCAGGTGCGGATCCGGCACGAGGTGGTCGCTGCCATTCATGACCAGCACGGGCGCCGCGTCCTCCGGCAGTGCTCCCACCACCGAGCGCAGTCGCTCGGCCAGCGCCTGGGGGTCCCGCGGCAGGTGGGCGCCGTTGCCGTAGCCGCGCATCAGGTAGACGCAGGGCAGTCGGGTCCCGTCGGGCGCCTCCCAGGAGAAGAGGCTCTCCGTCACATCCTCCCCGACGCCCCGCCAGAGCACGGCGGCGTCGAAGCCGAAGCCGGCGAAGAGCTGGGGCAGCTGCCCCACGTGACCGAACTGATCCGGCACGTACCCCACCTGCATCGCTCCGCCGAAGGCGTCGGCCTCTTCGAGACCCATGCGCAGGTTTCGGATCAGCGCCTCGCCGGAGACGAGCCACTCGTCCGGGAGCACGGTCCAGGGGCCGATGAGCAGGCGCCCTGCCCGCACCAGGCGCGAGATGCGTTCGCGCGCCTCGGGCCGGATCGCCAGGTAGTCGCGAACGGCGATGGTCTGCCCGTCCAGGGTGAACTGAGAGAACTCCGGGTCCCGCTCCAGCAGGTCGAGGAGTCCATCGACGAGCTCTACCAGTCGGACCCGGAAGGACTCGCGGGTCCGGTACCACTCCCGATCCCAGTGCGTGTGCGGAACGACGATGACGTGTCGAATCGGCATTCGCGCGCATCCTATCCGGTTCAAGCCCGATAGCGAAGCATCCGATTCTTCGGTACTTATCGAAGACGGCTCGCTCCGTGCGAGCGCGGCCGGGATCGACCGCGAGACAAGCTACGGAACCAATGGACCGCAAGACCGAATCCCACCAACCCGGCTTCCCAAGCCGAAGCCCCGCCGTCTAGCCCCGCCCGTATCCGAGGGAGGCCCGACGGTGGGATCGGACTCTCTCGATGGCGACGCCTGAATTCACAGCGCGGACGCTCCGGCGCCTGCTGACCAGCGGCGTAACCCTGCGCGCCGAGCGGCTGCTCAGCAAGATGCCGGCCGCCGATGTCGGCCCGATCCTCGCCGACCTCACCCAGGACGAGATCCGGACCGTCATCGAGCTGCTCTTCCGCCAGCGCCGCGCGGCGCCGGTATTGCGCGAGCTGCCGCCGGAGATGCTGCCGCAGATCTTCGACGCCCTCGCCGACCAGCGCATCGCCGACGTGCTCGCGCGGCTCGAGATCGACGACCTGATCGAGCTGATCGAGTGGGTGCCGGAGGAACGCCGCGAAGAGGTGCTGAGCCGACTCCCGGTGTCTCGCCGCGACGAGCTGATGAAGGCCGAGCTCTACCCCGAGGACAGCGCCGGCCGGGCGATGACCACGAGCTTCGTGGCCCTCGACCCGAAGATGACCGCCCAGGAAGCGATCGACTCGATCCGTTCGCTCGGGGACGAGAACGAGGCCGTCCTCTATCTCTACGTCGTCGACGACCAGCGATGCCTGCTGGGCGTCGTGCCCATCCGCCGACTCGTCGCCGCACCGCCGCACCGCCCCGTCGGCGAGATCATGATCCGGGACCCGGTGAGCGTGCGGGCCGAGGCCGACCAGGAAGAGGTCGCCGCCCTCGTGCGTCGCTACGACCTGCTCGCGATTCCGGTGCTCGACGTCGATGGACGCATGCTCGGTGTGATCACGGTCGACGACGTGATCGAGGTCATTACCGAAGAGGCCACCGAGGACATGTATCGCCTCGCCGGCCTCTCCGGCGAGGACCGCGTCTTCAGCCCTGCCCACACCTCGGTGCGCAAGCGACTGCCCTGGATGCTCCTCAATTTGGGGACGTGCTTCCTCGCCGCCTGGGTGGTGGGGCTCTTCGAGCGGACGATCCAGCAGGTCGTCGCCCTGGCGGTCTTCATGCCGGTGGTGGCCGGCATGGCGGGCAACGGCGGGACCCAGGCGCTCACGGTAATCACCCGCGGAATCGCGCTGGGCGAGATCGAGTTCTCGACCGGGCTGCGGGCCGCGCTGAAGGAGCTGATGGTGGGCGTCTCGATCGGCGTCGTGACCGGCATCGCCAGCGCGCTCATCGCCTACGCCTGGCACGGCAGTCCGGTGCTCGGACTCGCCCTCTTCCTCTCCATGGTCGTGGCCATGGCGGTCTCGGGTCTGATGGGTGCGGCGGTGCCCCTCGGCCTGAAGGCGCTGAAGCAGGACCCGGCGCTCGGCTCGGGCGTGATCGTGACGACCTTCACCGACGTCTTCGCCTTCTTCGCCTTCCTGGGAATCGCCACGCTGCTGCTCGATCGCCTCGTCTGAGCCCCGCGCGGGGCGCGACGAGTCGGAGCCGGCCTGGCGATCACGCCGGTCGGCGCGCCCGGCACACGCGCGGCCGGAATGCCACGAGGGTGAGGTCGTCGGGCTTCGAGGGCTCGTCCTCGGCCGGCACGTACATGCGCCGGCGCGCCGTGGCCGCGAGCTCTTCGCAGGAGTCTCCCAGGGCGCCGGTGCGCACGTGCTCGACGATCTCCGGAATGTGGAGGTTGTCCGAAAGGCCGTCGCTCGCGAGCAGCAGCGTGTCGCGGGGCGCCAGGGTACGCACCGCGCCCACCTCGATGCGCATGTCCGGCGCCCCGAGCGTGTTCGAGACGAAGTGCCGGTCCTCGTGGTGGATGGCATCGGTCGCATCGAGCAGGCCCGCCTCCACCGCGAAGCCGACGGGAGAGTGGGAGATCGTCTCGAGCTTGACCCGACCGCGCTGCCCCACGAGCAGGATCAGCGAATCGCCGACGTGATAGGGCCGAATCGCCCCCTCTCCGATCTCGACCGCCGCCAGGGTGGTGGCGGCGCCGACGCCCAGATCGAGAACCGCCTGGTTCGCCCGCTCGAAGCCGTTCAGGATCGCATTGCGCAGGAGCGAGCCGTCGTTCCGCGCCTCGTCGAGGGCGGCCGCAAGCGACTGAAGGGCGAGGGTCGAAGCGCGGCTGCCTGCGCGACCGCCGCCGGCTCCGTCCGCGACCGCCAGCACCGCCGCATCCGGCCCGAAGGGGAGGACTGCGGCGGCATCCTCGTTGGGGCCCTCGCGCCCCGGTGAGCCTGCGGAGAAGACCACGACCTCCCCGCCGACGAGGGGGGCCCGGTCGACCTCGGGCATGTCGGCGCCGAGGAAGAGGCGCGGCGAATCCGACGGAGATCCCGACATGTCGCGCGGAGTGTAGGAGAGACGGACCGGGCCTTCCGCCATGGCGTCCACGCGGTGCCAATCGGGCCTATCCTCTCCGGTCGAGGTCGAAGCGTTGACGCCCAGCACAGATCGACGACGGTTCGCACTCGTCCTCTCCGGGGGCGGCGCCCGCGGCGCCTACGAGGCCGGCGTGCTCTCCCACCTCTTCGAGCACGTGATCCCGCGCCTGCGGCCGGGCTTCGAGTTCGACGTGTTGAGCGGAACCTCCGTCGGCGCCATCCACGCCGCCTTCGCGGGCGCGACCGCTCACCTCGAGCCCGCAGATCGCGCGGCACGCCTGGCGCACACCTGGAGCTCGATGGAGATCGGACACGTGCTGCGGCTCTCCACCGCCGACCTGTTGCGGGTGCCCCTGCGCGCCCTCGGCTTCTTGCGCCAGGAGGGCAAGGGGATCCTCGGCGGACTCGTCGACGTGTCTCCCCTCGAGCGTCTGGTCACCAAGGCGATCCCCTGGGAGGCCCTCCACCGCAACCTCTCGCATCGGCGGGCCGGCGCCCTGTGCGTATCGTGCACCGAGATCCGATCCGGACGGGTGACCGTGTTCATGGATGGCGCCCTCGCCGATCCGAAGCCCTGGGCCTTCGACCCCAACGCCCAGGCCATCCGAACCGGCCTGAACGAGGGACACGTGCGGGCGTCCGCCGCCATTCCCTTCCTCTTTCCCGCCGTTCGCATCGGCGAGCGCTACTACGTCGACGGCGGGCTGCGCATGAACACGCCGCTGTCGCCGGCGCTGCGCCTCGGAGCCGACCGCGTGCTCGTCATCGCCTTGAAGCACAACCCTGTAGTGGGGGAACATCCGCCCTACCCCGAGGAGGTCATCACCCAGCCGGCCTTCCTGCTCGGGAAGGTGCTCGACGCCCTCACCCTCGATCAGCTCGAGTACGAGCTCCACCGCACCGAGCTGGTGAATGCGCTGATCGGCCGCGGTCAGGAGGTCTACGGCGGCGAGTTCCTCGACGCGATCAACGTGGCCATCCGCGAGCAGCGCGGGGTCGGCTTCCGACCCGTCTCCACCTGCGTAGTGCGTCCCAGCGCCGACATCGGGCGAATCGCCGCGGAGTGCCACCGGGAGAGCGGGGGCCTGCGCACCCTCGGCGTCCTCCCGGAGCTGATCGCCCGGGCGGCGCTTCGCGGAGTGCCCCAGGACGAAGCGGACCTGCTCTCCTACCTCTACTTCGATCGCCTCTTCACCACGCGCCTGCTCGAGCTCGGGCGGGAGGACGCACGCCGCGCCGAGCACGAGATCTTCGAGCTCCTCGACGGGTAGGAACATGCAGGGCGGCTCGCGGACGCCCTGCTAGAAGAAGACCTCGGCGAGGAGGAAGCCCAGCGTATCCCGCTCGCCGAACTCCGAACGGCGTGGCCCCGCAAAGAGCTGCACGCCGATCGTCAGCTCGAGCCAGTCGAGGGGGCTGTAACGCAGGGAGGGGAAGAAGCTCGCGCTCTCTCCCTCCCAGTCGTAGATGAGAAGAAGGCTTCCGTTCACCTCCGGCGTCAGGTCGTAGCCCAGCTGCCCGCCGGTGAGGTTCTCTCCCAGGGTGACCACCCGGCTCTGTCCGAAGAGGTCGGTCGTTCCCGGCGCTGCGATCCGGTTCGGATCCTCACCGCTCTCCTGGAAGAATCCCAGCAGACCTGCCGCTTCACCGCGACCGAAGCCCAGGGCGTTCCCGTTGTAGAGGTGCTCGACCAGGGCGTAGACACCGCTGCCGAGGTCGATGTTGTGATCGACGGACACGACGATCTGCCAGTAGTCCGAGAGGGCGTCGCGACGCCGGTCGCCGAAGGGGCGGACGCGCCGCTTCGGATCGGTCCAGACCACCTCGACTCGGCCCGCGGCGTCGCCGAGGTTCGTGGCGAGATCGAAGCCCAGGGTTGGCGCCTCCTCGAAGACCCCCCCGATCAGCGAGTAGTCCACGTCGCGCACCACGCCGTGGAGCCGCCCCGCCACGGCCCGGTCGTTGCCGCTGGCCCCCGCCGCGTAGATCGCCTCCAGGAAGGTGAAGCCGGAGAAGAGCCAGCGCGCCTTCACCGCATCGACCCCCTGGGACTGGTCCGCCTCGATCGACAAGGGGCCGATGGCATTGAAGCGGTCGATGGGATTCCACAAGCGCCCCACTCCCCAGGGCACGCGCTGGCGACCGACCGTAACCTCGAGACGCTCGGTCTCGACGAGGACGTAGCCCCGGTACAGCAGATGACGCCAACGCGATCTGTCCTCGTCGACCACCTCGTCGCTCAGGTCCACGAAGCGCCGATCGGTCAGCTCCTCGCCCAGCGCCGACTCGAAGGTGTCGAGGATGCCGAAGGTCACCTCGTTGTCGTAGACCACGACCGCCGACAGCCATTCGTTCGCCCGCGCGTCCAGGCGAAGGCGCAGACGCGTGAGCGAGGTCCAGACGTCGCGCTCCCCCACCTCCTCGAAGGCCGGACAGTCCGGGAAGGACTCGACGGGCAGGCAGGCCGGCGTCAGCGAGTCACTGAAGTCGTCGGCGTCGGTGCCGCGGGTCACGAGGAACCGCTCGCGAATCGAGCCCGACAGCTCGAGCGAAGCCCCCTTCGCGCGGTAGAGATCCCGTGCTGCTCCTGCGTCGGACGCCAGCGCGACGACCAGCGCCACCGCCGGGGCGAGGCGCCTCACGCTGCGGTCTTCGCCTCGTCGGCGACGACCCGCCCGTCCTTCAAACGCACGTTGCGACGGGCCCGATCCATCACCAGGGGATCGTGGGTGGAGAACAGGAAGGTCACCCCACGATCGGCATTGAGGCGCTCCATGAGATCGAGCAGACGGGCCGCAGTCTCGGAATCGAGGTTCGCCGTGGGCTCGTCGGCCAGCACGATCCGCGGGTGGCTCGCGATGGCCCGGGCGACGGCGACTCGCTGCTGCTGACCTCCGCTCATCTCCAGGGGACGCTTCCCCCCCAGCCCCTCGAGGTCGACCTCGCGCAGCAGGTCTTCGGCCCGCGCGCGGCGTTTCCCGGCCGAGACGCCCTGGAGCACCATCACGAACTCGATGTTCTCGATCGCGCTGAGCACCGGAATGAGATTGTAGGCCTGGAAGACGAAGCCGAGCTTGCGCAGGCGCAGGTCCGAGAGGGCCGCCGCCCCGAGGTGGGCGAGGCTCTCCCCGTCGAGGTGGATCTCACCCCGCGTGGGCTCGTCGAGGGCGCCGAAGAGGTTCAGGAGCGTCGTCTTCCCCGAGCCGCTCGGGCCGGAGAGCGCGGTGAACTCCCCCTCGCCGATCTCCAGATCCACGCCGTTGAGCGCGTGGGTCTCGACGCCGCGGGTCTCGTAGACCTTCGTGACACCCCGGGCCTCGAGGATCGCGCCCCCGTCCGTCACGACTTCCGCACCGCGTCCGCCGGGCGCAGACGGACCGCGCGCCAGGCCGGCCAGGTGCTGGCCAGGACCGCGGTGACGACCGCGACCCCCACGGGTGCCGTGAAATCCCCCGTGCGCAGCACCGGAACGATCCGGGAGGCGACGCCGTACTTGCCGAGGCCCTCGGCGAAGTAGGACAGGTCCAGGCCGTCGCCGAGCCAGGCGACGCCACCGATCGCCGCGACGAAGCCCAGACCGAGCCCGACGATCGTCACCAGCAGGCTCTCCAACACGATCGCGCCGACGAGCTGACGTCGGCCCAGGCCAATGGCTCGCAGGATGCCGATCTCCCGCGTCCGCTCGTACACCGTCATCAGCAGCACGTTCGCGATGCCGAAGGCCATGGCCACGAAGACCGCGCCGTAGACGATGAAGGCGGACTGATCGAAGACCTCGATCAGATAGACGAGGACCGGCTGGAGCTCTTCCCAGCTGCGCACCTCGGCGGCGTCGCCGAGGTCCGCGGCAAGGTGGTCGCGCAGGGCGGGAACCCGCGATCGCCGATCCGCGAGAGCGACGATCTCGGAGACCGATTCGCCGAGCCCGAGCAGCGATTGACCATCGTCCAGACGGAGATAGACGGTCGACGCGTCGAGCTGTCGGGAGGGGGTGACGAAGAGCCCGCCGATGCGCAGGGCCTCTCCCGTGAGCTCCCCCGAGAGGTCCTGCACCGAGAGGACTACCTTGTCGCCCACTCCGACCTCCAGCCGCGCCGCGAGCTCCTCGCCCACGAGTGCGCGGCGTCCCACACCGTCGAGGTAGCTGCCGGCGGTGATCGAGTCGGCGATGCGCGTGATCCGGGCCTCCCGCTCCGGCTCGATCCCGATCACCCGCACTCCGGCGCTGGCTCGGGGCGACGAGAGGAGCCCTTCGCCGCGCACCCGGCGCGCGACGGCGCGCACGCCATCGAGAGCCTCGAGCTTCGACAGCTCCCTGCGCCCACCATCACTCAGGCGCACCGCGAGCTCCGGGTTGGCGTCGAAGCCCCGCGCGTGAACCTGGAGGTGGCCGAGCTCCGTGGCGATCGCGGTCTCGACCATCTGGAAGATCATCCCGTAGTTCAGGGCCATCGTGAGCAGGGTGCCCGCGATGCCCACCGCCACGGCGACGACCAGGATCCCGGTGCGCCGCGGGTTGCGCCAGGCGTTCCTCCATGCCATGCGCAGGATCATCACAGGCTCCGCAGCGCCTCGACGGGTCGGGCGCGGCTCGCCTTCGCCGCGGGATAGAGCGCCGCGACGATGGCCACCCCCAGGATGGTCAGGATCGAGCCCAGGGGATTCAGGGGCTTCAGCTTCCAGGTGGCCTCGGGCTCGATCCCGAAGAGCGCCATGGCCTCCACCGCCGCGCCGGTGAGCGGAATCGGATGCGCCTGCAGGTAGAGGATGAGGGGCAGCGCGATCGCCAGACCGATCGCGAGGCCCACGAGGGCGAGCAGCAGGGATTCGAGGTAGACGATGGTGAAGATCGCGCGCGGCTTCAGCCCGAGCGCCAGCACCACTCCGAACTCGCGTTTGCGCTCGAGCACCGCCATCAGGATCGTGTTGAGGATGCCGAAGCCAACCACGACGACCAGGATGGCGAGCATCACGTACATGCCCGCGTCGTCGAGAAGGATGAGCTGCTCGAGCTCGGGCATCGACTCGCGCCAGGTGTGGACCTCCGCGGACCCCTCGCCGATGGCCCGCCGCACCGCGCCGGCGAGAGCGGGCACGGCGCCCGAGTCGCCCGCCAGGATCGCGACCTCGCTCACGCGGTCGCCGTACACGAAGAACTCCTGGGCATCGCGGAGCGTGATCACCGCCAGCGTCCGGTCCATCGTGGCCTCCGGAAGACTCAGGATGCCCACGACCCGGAAGAGCTCGTAGGCGCTCTCCATCGAGTAGGCGACGGAGTAGAGCAGCACCTCGTCGCCGACGCCGGCCGAGAGCACGCGCGCCAGCCGGCCGCCGAGCACCACCTCGCGCACGCCCTCGGCCTCCAGGAACCGACCCTCACGCACCCGGCCGGGCAGCGTCGTGACGGATCCCTCCCGCAGCGGATCGACCCCCACCACCGCCACGCCGCGGGTCGCGCCGGCCTGAGAGAGCAGGCCGAAGCTGGTGATCCGGGGGGCGACGCCGACGGCGCCCTCGGCGGCGAACAGGCGCTGGGCGGTCTGCTCGTCGAAGGGCAGATACTGCTCGAGGGTGCGCTTGGCCCGATAGCCCGGGCCCGAGACCTGGACGTGGCCCGCATTCACGCGGACCGAGTCCTCGATCATCTTCTCGTGGGTGCCCGCGCCCATCGCGACGGCGACCATCACCAGCACCACGGCGAAGACGGTGGCGGCCACGGTGAGGGCGGTCCGGCGCGGGTTGCGCCAGACGTTCCTCCAGGCCATCCGCAGCTCGAGGGGCACTATCGCCTCTTCGTCAGGTTCCGCTTGGTGAAGACCGAGTCTTCGATCTCGGCGTCGAAGCGCACCTCGCGCACCCGGATGCGCGTCTCGTGGCCCTCCTTGTCCAGGGGCCGCATCGTCCACGAGAGCGGGTAGTGGCGCCCTTCCACCTCGGCGATCTCCCCGAAGGTCATCAGCCGCAACTTCTCGCCGCCCTCGTCGTAGAACTCCTGGCGCAGGGGTGTGCCGTGCTCCACCTCGATCCAGGTGACGATCCGCCCCCACACGACCGGTGCATCCTCGTGGGGCACGTACTCGACCACGTAGGCCCGGAGCCCCTCGTGGCCCTCGGGCGCCGCATCGACGCCGAGAAGGTGATGCTCGTAGTCGTCGAGTGCGCTCGACTCCTTCACCAGATCGTCGTTCGTGAAGTCGCTCCCCATCCACGACTGGAGCATCATCGACGGCGGAATCCGCATGGTGCGCTCGACCCTTGGCACGTACATCCAGAGACTCGGGTGGAGCTTGAGGAAGGTCGTGTCCGCATCCTTCGCGGGGGCCGAGATGCGGATGAAGGAGCGCCGACCGGGACGATCGTCCCAGTTCTCGAAGGCGACGACCCGGGGCGCCGAGAGACGGGGAGAGATCACCGTCATCTCCGCCGCGAGATAGGTCCGCTCGCTGCGCAGCGCCTCTTCGGCTCGCTCGGCTATCCCGCGCGCGTCGACCTCCGGCGGGGCCGGCTCGAGGGACGCCGACGACGCGGCCACGGCCCATCCGAGGGCGAGCACCAGGGCTCCTCGCCCCCTCATGCCTCGAGTCCCCGACGCATCACGTCCATCGTCACTCCCCAGTGCGCAGGCAGATCGAAGCGCTCATCGACCATCGCCTGCAGCATCAGCCCCTCGGCGGCGCCAGTCAGCGCCGCCGCAACGCCATGGACTGGATGCGGGCGAAGCCGCCCCCGCCCTACGTCCGCCTCGAGGGCGCCGGCCAGGCGCTCCCGCACCTCAGCGTAGACCGCAGCGAGTCGGTCCCTCGCCTCGGCGTCGGCGAAGAACTCGGCCCACGCGCTCAGCATGGAGGCCTCACCGAAGCGCTCGAAGCCGCGCCGCACCACCGCGTCGACCACCTCGAGGGCCCCGCGCCCCTCGGCGAGCAGCTCGTCCCAGTCGGCGAAGGTCGAGGCCGCGAAGCTGTCGAGAATCGCGAGGAAGACCGCCTGCTTGCCCTCGAAGTGCCAGTACAGGCTGCCCTTGGAGAGGCCCGAGGCACGCACCAGATCGTCCATGGTGGCCTCGTGGAAGCCCTTCGTGCCGAAGCAGTGGAGCGCCGCCTCCAGGATCTGGGCGCGACGCTCCTCGGCCGGGCGTCTGGAACGGGTCCGGGGCAGCTCCACGAGCCGGAGCCTAACGTAAACCGACTGGTCAGTCTATTCGATCTCCTCGCCTCCCGGGGCCGACTCCGCGGACTCCTCGACCCGGCGCTTCGCCCGGCGCTCCAGATAGCGGGCCTCCGGGTCGCCGGGATGAGCGTGGAGCACCGCCTCGAGAACCGGCAGTGCCGAGCGCACCCGACCTCGCTGGATCAGGGCATCCGCCAGACGGACTCCCGGCGTACGCTCGCGCGGTCGCAGCCGAAGCAGCTCGCGATCGAGGGGGATCTGGCCCTCGAAGTCACCGATGCGCCAGGCGTGGGCCGCGAGCTGATCGAGGGCGAAGGCTCGCTCGGTCTCACCGCCGCGCGCCACCAGGACCTCGAGATTCGCGTGATCCGGGTGCCGCAGCCGCTGCGCCTCGGCCCACTCCGGCGCCCTGGCGAGGGCGCGCCCCACGCGCAGACCCCGGTCCGGATCGAAGGGAACACCGCGACGGACGTAGTAGGCGATCGTGCGCTCGAGGTTCGGGCGGTTGTGGGGGTTGCGCCGGAGGTACACCACACAGCTGCGCGACGCGTGGATCGGGATCCACTCCGGAAGTCGGCGCAGGTGGGTCCCCGAGATCCGCCGGTCGTAGCGCTCCGGCGCGAAGGAGTCGGCGAAGAAGACGTCGACGCCCCAGCG